>NZ_JAQCWA010000009.1:109975-110432 GCF_027684505.1 Butyricicoccus sp. AF18-9LB | reverse complement strand
GACCGCTATGACGGCGGTATGCTCGTCTGCATTGGCGTTCAATGCGGCACTGAAGAACAGTACAGCACGCACTCAACTTGCCGGAAGTTCGTATTTACAGAGTAATTACGATAAATTGCTTTCTACCGTTGGAAACAGCACTTATTTCAGCCAGAAGTTCGACAATATTGATTCTGGAGCTAAACGCGCTATTTCCGGCGGCAATACCGATACTACCGCGACCGCAAATGAATCTGTATTCTTGTGCAAGAAAATCGGTGCATGGAGCAACGGAAATTCCGTTACCGGTACCGTTGCACATCTTCAGACGAAAACTACGGCAGGCAGTATCAGCACGAGAGCCGGTGGCGGTCAAAGCACCGACGACTACACTACTGGCGGCGTACAAGCTAAATATATCTGCATTGGCGGCTGCACATTTACCGAGAACGGCGACGCTTACTGCTGCGGTATTTTC
>NZ_JAQCWA010000009.1:109389-109965 GCF_027684505.1 Butyricicoccus sp. AF18-9LB | reverse complement strand
AGAAAGTCGGTGAATACGGCGTTATCGCAGCGGTTGCGTGCGCATTAGAATGTTAATGCGTACCTAATAAGAGCCTTTTAGCAGGGGATATAGTACAATGTAGAGCTGTTTTGATACCAGTATACAGAGAGCGAAGTTTGAAACGCTTTGAGCAGATTCTGGTTAGTTCCGTTAGAGGAAAACGTAGTCTGAACATTATCCGTTTTGACCCAACCATTACCTCCGCTAACACTGGCGCCATAGATATAAACCGCAATACCTCGACCAGATCGAACCGTTTCCGTAGTCCAATTATTCCCGGACTTTGTTTTAGCAACCAACAACGGCGATGCCTTGAGGGCGTTAATAGCCGTGGTAGAAGCCGAAATCGCAGACATTGCCGTGCTTGATGTGGCAATAGCCGCCATAGCGGTCGAAGACGATGCAATAGCGTTCATGTCCGCATAGCCGCTCGGATTCAGTCCGGCCAGCTCTGCTACGGTCTTACCCATTACAGCGCTGCTTGCATTGCTAAAGATTGCCCACGCAGAGGCATTGTTCTGTACGACCTGCAATGCGGTGCTGCTTCGGAAGATT
>NZ_JAQCWA010000009.1:0-109379 GCF_027684505.1 Butyricicoccus sp. AF18-9LB | reverse complement strand
TTGTTAATTACCGCCGCCATAGCGGTCGAAGATGCAGCGACGGCGGACATATCCGCATACGCCGAGCAGGACAGTCCGGCGATGGTGGCAACCATCTTACCGACCGCGACACCGCTGCCGGACACAGCGCGACTTTTCAGCGGATCGTTCATAATTTCGTTGCAGCGGCTTGCGTCGCTCAGCAGATCGTCCCACGAACTGAACTCATAGAACTGTCCCATCCATGTGTAGACGGCATCGTTCGCCACGTCGCTGGCCAGCAGCATGGAGCGCAGCGTTTCACTGTTGCGGTCTTCCTTGCCTACCGGCGTACCCAGCACGACGGACACACCGCCGAGATTGTTCGCAAACTCTTTCGCGTGGGTTGGATTTTCGAGCAGCGTTTCCATCTTGTGTACGCCCTTGCGGTAGTTGCCTTTCAGGGCATTGCAATAGTTGATAAAGTCAAGCTGATTCACGCCTAACATTTTACCGTTCACCTCCGTATTCAATAGCCATGTAGCGAATTTTCACCGCTGTGGCTGTGGTTGTACTTCCGTTGACGAGCGTGTTCGCGCTATGCGACGGCGTCGATCCGGTCGAGCCGCCGGTGTAGTAGCTTCCGGTGGAAAGCGTCCGCAGACAGTACAGAAACCCGTCCGCCGTGATGCTTTTCACCTGCACGATGCCATCGAAGTCCTCTGCCTGGCAGACGACCTGCGGTGCATCGTCGAACGTCTCCCTAAACTTAAACGTATTCCAGCCTGCACCAGAATTGACAAAGCTGCCGACCTCAAAGGCGGTGTCCTCCAGCTCACCAACGTCACCGGAGCCGCCGCCGCTTACAGCGAGTGCAGCAAGCATTTCAAAAGCATCTTTCGGTTCCGCTGTATCCGTATTCAGACCAAGCGCAACACACACTGCATCCGGCAGTACATTTCCCTTACTATAAACACTGCCATCCTGACTGGCATTATCTGCATAAGAGAGCACGCCCTCGATGGCCTGCCCATCGTCCATCGTAATTCTAATACGATTTGCCTTACCCAGTTCCGGCAATCTATCACGCATTAAACACACCTCCTGCCTGCATAAACAATGTATTGGCCTGTCGGATACTCGCTGCTTTCACAAGTTCCTGCAGCCAGATTTCGATACGCCCGAGATCCCACTCCAACACATTCGCCTGGTCAAAATTCATCGTACCGTTGTACACAATTTCGCGCCAGTCCGGCAGAGCGAAGAAACAATTTTGCAGCGCCTCTACGTTGCGACGGATTCGGTCAATATCGTTCCGCGTTGGGAAATCAGCTTTTGTCCACGGAGTGTGCCGCAGAAAAACGGCTGCTGAATAACCCTGTGCTTCCAGAAAATCCGTTAGATAGGCAAGCCAGTCATTGATCCGGTTCAGGTCAGAGGCATTCCACGCGCCTTTCATCCCGCCGCCGAGCCATTCCTCGCGTTCTGCGTCAGTCGCTGAACCTGCACGCACCTTGCGCATCAGCTCATTTACGCGGGCAACATCCGCAGCGGTTCGATCATAGATCAGTTTATCCGGCATTGTCCGTCACCTCCAGCAAGTAGGATGGTACATTCTTCATTACGCCGTTCTCAATCTTGAACTGCTGCTTGAAGCGCCGCCCGGAAGCATTTTCATTAAAGCCTGTCCACACGCTGTCAACGTCGCCCAGCTCACAGCGCATATCACCGCGGCCATACACAGTGAACTGCGTGCGGCCGTACCACGAGAGAATATACTGCGCAGCAGCATCAGCCTGCGCCGTGGTGTGAATGAACGGATTGCTGATTGAGAGCGACTTATCCGCAGCAGCCAGTGTGCCATTTACGGTATACTCGGTATTGTCTTCATCAGCCAATCGGAACTTGATCTGTGCAATACTGTCCTCCGGCTGGTTTTTCGGATAGCTGTTCATGTTATCTGCACCGATTGTCACACCGTCCGTTCCCTCGGGCAGGAACACTCGCAGTTTACCGGTCACTGCATCGGCGCGGAATGCGGCCTGCGCCGCCATGCACAAATACCGCAGCAAGCTGCCGCAGTTCATGTCTTTCAGTTCATCTGCGCTGTTCACCGTGAGCGCGATCTGTCCAAGCGGCTCATCCACAGCCCAACAGTTTGTGAAATTCTCGCCGAGCAGCGCCACCATCGACGCAATCCAACCAGACAGTGTTGTCGGCAGCGTTGTCGGAACATTATAGTCACGGTCAGACAACAGACCGATAATATCTACCAGCTTGAACTCGATCGTCAGACCGTAAGCGTCGGTTTCCCAGCCTCCGGACTGCTGATAATACACGCCCAACGGCAGATACTCCGCGCCGCTCGCAGTTTCCACACCCATGGACACCTGGATTCCCTGCCGTTCCTCGATGGACTGAAACAGACCGGAACGGTTGTACGGATTGAAGCGCTTCTTCTTGTTGTGAACCTGCAAGCTGCAAGTGCCGTAGGGCGTTTTCATGCAGTTAAAGGCAATCTCCTGCATAACGTCGATAGAGTACAACGTATCCGCATCCCAGCTTTCATATATGCCCGGTACGATCTCAACCATACGGACAAACCGGTGCGGCAGGCTCCATTTTGCAAAGGTCACGCGGATTGCAGTAACATCATGCACGGTAAAACCCTCGAAGTAAACGCTGGCATCTGTGTTACCGGTAACCGTTTCCCGATAACCGACGGTATCGCCGCTCATGACCTCGATCGTAAAGTCCGTACCGAGGCCGTCACATTCGTTTTGCGAAAAATATACCGAGCACGCCTGCATGATGCCGAGGTTATGCACATTCAGCTGCACCCACGGTCTCACGGCGAAAGTCTTGTCGTCCTGACTAAGCACGGCACCGACAAAGCCGTTTTCACCTGTGATATTCGGCATACCCGGATGCAGCGCACGAGAGCCATCCAGCGTCCAGCGTTCGCTTTCCAGACTGGCGTATAGCGTGGGCGTGTCGAACACCTTGTTGCACAACTCTTGTGATACAGATACCCACGACTGTCCCGAACTTGTAACCGGATCATAAACCAGATCAGGGTCGGTGATGTCGATGAGCGCACGCGGCAGTATACGCCGATAACCGGCTGTGATGGCCTGCGCATACGCATTACTTACCTGCTGCATCAGCTTCCCTCCACTTCTTCCAGTGTAAATGCGATGTTATTCCATAGTCCTACACCGTCCCGTGAAAAAGCAAACTGCGGTGTAGGCTGCTTGGTGCAGCGAAACGAGGCGCTCTGCATACTGTCCGAAAGCGGATCGAGGAACTGCACCGAGATGTCGCTGCGCGAACGCAGCGCCGTCAGCAGGCGGCGCATGAGGTCGTTTCCCATGTAGTCATAGGAATACTCGATCACGTGCACGCTTGACCTTACCTCGGTCACAAGCCGACCGGAGATCATGCGGATGCTCTCGCCCAGCTCCTGCTCATAACACTTGTACTTGCCGTTTTTGGTTTCTGGCAGGTCAATGCCGTTGATACTTAATTGTGTCATCAGAAATCACGCTCCACTTCCGGAGATTGTTTTGCAGCGGCTCGGATACTCGGCAGCAGCCAGCGGGCGATTTCCATGCCCTCTCCTGTCTGCAGGATGATGGTTGCCGGTCCGTCCTGCTGCGGCACCGCTGCACCGGCAGTCAGTGTGCCGATAGCGTTTACAAGAGCAGCGGTCTGCTGTTCTGCAAGCTGCCGAGCCTGCGGCAGCGTAAAGCCGGACGGTGTGTTCGCATCCATATACGCCTGCGTTTCCGATGCGGTCAGCACGCGCTCGCCCTTGTGCAGTTCGGCAATATAGCCGTCAAACGGCACATAATCCAGACCGGCGGCATGAGAGCCGTTTTTCTTAGACGAGGATTTAGAAGAAGAGCCGCTGAAGCTGAGTGCGGCATCAATGGTCGCTCTGACCTCGCTGGCGATGCGCCGTGCCTGCGCCATGATCGCACTCTCCTGCGACTTCATGCCATCCATCAGGTACTGTGCAAATTCCTTACCGCTGCCATAGCCGATATTGTTCAGTTCCTCAAGGCCCTGCGTAAGCGTATCACCGTAAGCCTCGCTAAGCGCCTGAAACTCGGACTGATAGAATTTCTGAGCAATTTCCAGTGCACGCTGCTGTTTGGTTTCCCACGCAGTAACATAATCCTCAAACTTGTCATCGCTCATCGCCAGCAGCTTCTCACCGTAGCCGATGGCATCGTCTATATTCATGGAAGCGATCTCGTCGAGCAAATCATCCGAAATGCCGCGCTCGTCCCGCAAACGGGTCAGGACCTCTTCATAACGGTTGAGCGCATCGATCTGTTTATTCAGATCCTCAACCTGATACCGTCCGTCCTTCTCTTGGAACAGGTCACCGTAATCCGACAGGCGTTTGACCATGCTTTCCTGCTTCTTTGCCGCTTCGTCCCAGGCATCCTCAATTTCATCAAGCGCATTCTGCGTCTGCTTGGCGAAATTCTCTGCGGTCTTGGTCGTGCTCTCGATGGAATCCACATAGTAGTCCATGTAGTCGTCGATAAGCTCTTTTGCCTCGTCATTATCCTTGAACTGCTCGGTGAGCAGCTTTTTCGCCTGCTCTGCCTGTTTTTTCAGTTCGGTTTCCTGCGACTTGAAACCGTCGATCAGCGCATCGATCTGCGCCTCACCGGCAGTGAACATTGTCTTGTTGCTGCCGGTAAAGGTTTCACGCATCTGCTGCGCGACCTTGCGCGCCTGCAAGGTGACCATTGCACTCTTGGCCGCCAGACCGAGGATCAGGCCTTGTACAGTATCCTGACCGGCACGGTACATCGCACGGGACGGTGAATGCTGATCCATCCCGGCCTTGTATGCTGCCATGTAAGCCGCCGCAGCGCGGCTGCCTGCCGCCGAGGCTTCTCTTACCTTGGAATTCAAGCCGTTAATAAGGCCCTGCGCAGAATCCGAACCGGCTCTGTACATCTCGTCGCGCTTATTAGCGGCCTGTACTGCCTTGTTCATTGCAGCCTGTACCTCGGTATCGGCGCCCGCCATGGCATCTGCCATGGCATCCTTACCGGCAGACACTTCGCCCATCGATTTGACGATCTGTGCGATCTCCGCGTCTGTCGCACCGGCAAGACCGGCCAGAATAGCAGCGCTTTCGGTCGATCCGTCAGCCAGTGCAGCCGCCAGCTGCTCGATGCCCTCGATATTGCGGTTCTGCAGGCTCTGCATATTGGCCGCATAGTTCTGCATATAGGTGACTTGACTTTGCAGAGCGGCCTGTACGGTCGATGCGGAAGTTTTGGTCGTGTTGTCCATCTTCTCCCACTGACCGATCTGACTCTCAATGCTTTCGACCGCCTTGGCTGCCGTTTCGTTGTAAAGCTGCACATAGGCGTCGTATGCCTGCTCGGCCGAGGCCGCAGCCTTTTGCAGCTCCTCCGGCAGTTCGGCAGTTGCCTCCGCGAGCTCCGGAGAGGCTTCTGCGTTCTGCTCCATAGCCTCGGTCAGCCGGTCAAGCTCGTCCGACAGTTCGCCGCTGGCTTCGGCACCCTCATCAACGGCATCGTTCACCGTCTGCTGCTGATCGCGCAGCTCGGCGGCAGCTTCGGCATTGGCGTTGATAGCCTCGTTGTTGCTGTACAACTCGCTTTCCAGTTCGGCACGGCGTGCGAGGTCATCATCGCCGAGGGCCGCCAGTTCGTCATAAATCTCAGCGTTCCGCTCATTCAGAGAGTTGTTCTCCTCGGTCAGCGCGTTTTCCTGCTCTCGCAGGTCATTGAGCGCCGCACGATTGGTCGCCAGTTCCACCTCAACATCAGCCTGCTGCTGTAGCAGCTCAGTCTTGCGCTCATCAAATGCAGTGTCGATGGCAGCCTGTTTCTGGGCTTCGATGTTCTCGAGCAGTTTTTCCGTGTTCTCGCTCAAAGAACCAGTATTCTCGTCAATAGTGAGATTGAGGTCCGGATACAGTGCGTTCAGCTTGCCGACCAGCACGCTCATTTCCGCCTGGCTTTCGCTTGTCGCGTTGCCCTGCTCCTGCAATTCCCGCAGACGGGCAACGTAACCGGAGGCGGTTTCGGCACTGGCCGCAGCCGTAGCAGCTGCATCTGCCGTGGCGGTCTGACTTTCCGCAACAGCCTCCTTTGCACTGCGTGCCGCCTCGGTCATATCAGAGAACGATTCGGTATCATCATCGACCGTCAGTGCCAGCGTAGCAAACGCCGCGATGGCGGCAACTGCAGCTGTGCCGACCAGATACATCGGATTTGCATCCAGAATGGCGTTGAATGCGGTCGTTGCGATCTCTGCCGCCTTGACGCCTACCGTATAGGCGGTCACGCTTGCCGTTACCACGCCCATCGCCACAGCCGCAGCGGTGAACGCCTGCACGAGCGCCGGATTCTGCTCGATGAACTGCGCCGCCCAGACAAAGCCCTCGGTCCCTGCGTCCGCAAGATTGCCGAGTGCCGGTGTCAGCGCATCACCGATCGCCGCCTGCAAGCCGACAGCTGCGTTTTTGCACATCTCGATTCGGCTTTCGGTCGTTGCATAGCGTTTTCCGGCTTCTTCGCTGAGTGCGGTGTTCTCCGACCACGCCTGCGAGGACAGCGCGACCGCGCCGCTCAGCGTATCGCTTGCCAGCGCAAGGCTTTTGAGCATATTGCTTTGCCGCACGCCGGAAAGTCCCATCTCGTCCAGCACCAGCACGGCGCTTTCGCCCTTTTCGTCCAGCTGTCCCAGACCGGCGATAAACTTCTGGATTGCTGTAATCGGGCTGGTACTCCACAGCTTGGCAAACTCGGTTGCGGACACGCCGGCCACATCGGCAAACTGCTGCAGGCTGTCACCGCCCTTTGCGGCGGCGCTCTCGATGGCGGAAAGCGTCTGCGTCATTGCCGTGCCGCCTGCCTCGGCTTCAATACCGACCGAGCTCATCGCCGTGGCAAGCGCCATGATCTCGCTTTCGCTCAGTCCGGCAAGCGTACCTGCCGAGGCAAGGCGAGTAGACATCGCCACAATATCCGCCTCGGTAGTAGCGAAGTTGTTGCCGAGCGCGACAACGGTCGAGCCGAGCCGTCCGTAGTCCTCGGAGGCGGTGCCGGTGATGTTGGCAAACTTAGCAAAGGCGCTTGCGGCTTCATCGGCGGTCAGATTGGTACTGTTGCCGAGGTCGATCATCGTCCGCGTAAACGACAGCACATCATCGGTCGCAATGCCGAGCTGACCGGCGGATTCCGCAACGGCGGATATCTCGGTCGTAGTGGCCGGAATTTCCGTTGCCATCTGTCGGATGCCGTCCGAAATCGCGGAAAGCTGTGCGTCTGTGCCGTCAACCGTTTTGAACACACCAGTGATGGCGCTTTCAAACTCGACCGATGCCGCAACGCAGCTTTTCAGCCCCTCGGCAATCATCCGCAGACCTCCGGCAACACCTGCCGCAGCCAAAGAAGATGCCAGCGTGTCAATGGCATTCGCTGTGCCCTTGGTCTGGTTGCCAAACTCGTCAATACTGTGCGCGGTATCGCGGTAGCTGTGCTCCGCCTCGTCCAGATACTGCTTGTTGCGCTGCACTTCGGCGCTGAGGTCATTGAGGTCGCTCTCGGCATAGTTGAGCTGCCGCTGCCACTCGCTGACACCGCGTGCCGCAGCCTGTTCCTTTGCCTCGGAGGTTTCTAGCGCAGCGCTCAGTTCCGTTATCTCGTTCTGGAGCTTTTCCTGCTCCTCTGCCGTATCACCGGTGCTGTTTTTCAGCCGGTCAAGCTCCTGCTGTGCGGCGGTCAGTCTTGCGCGATATTCCTCCGTCGCGGAAGCGTGGCTCTGCTGGGCGCTCTGG
The DNA here is from genome assembly GCF_027684505.1 of Butyricicoccus sp. AF18-9LB. NCBI lineage: Bacteria > Bacillati > Bacillota > Clostridia > Eubacteriales > Butyricicoccaceae > Butyricicoccus > Butyricicoccus sp. AF18-9LB. Next base: position 101,581 of record NZ_JAQCWA010000009.1, on the reverse strand, counting down.
GCGTTCGCCAGTGCCTGCTTCAGCGTTTCGACCTTGTTTTTCTGTGCCTCCAGCGCCTGCCCGAACGCCAGATACTTGGCTTTCAGCGCTTCTACGCTGTTCGCGTTTGTCTGATATCTGCTCTGCACCAGCGTCAGCTCGGAGCGCATGGTCTTTATTTCATTGTTGCAGTCGCGGATTGCCTGCTTGTAGGCGCTTTCGCCCTCGATGGCAAGCCGCGTGCTGATTTTTCGTGTTGCCATTGTTTTTCACTCCAAAAGCGTTGCTTTTCCCTTGCTTCTGTGCTATATTGAAAGCATGAAGGAGGGGTTTTCATGGGTGCTGTTTTTATCTATCTTCCGGTCGGTATCGCGGCTGTGATCGGCTTTGCCTGTGGTGTCGGTTACGTTATCCGTGAAAACCGCCGCAAAAAGCGCCGTCGCGCGCGTGACCTTGCCATTGCTGATCTGGCGCAGCAGCAGGGTATCACCCTGTATGAAGCCCGTAAGATCATAGAAAACGACTAAGCACCGTCCGTCATGGGCGGTGTTTTTATATGTCTTGCTTGGGTGGGCGGTGCGCTCTGGCGTAGCTTTCCAGCAGGTCGAACACCACGCCGACCGGCAGCAGCAGTGTTTCCTTCACACCCAGACCGTTCACGGCTCCGATGCGGAGGTAGTCTGCTTTGACCGCTTTGCGGTTCTTTTTTTTTGCAGTTCAGCCAGTCCGAGGTCGGTTTCCTCCTCCGGTACATCGCGCTTGTAGCCGCGCATGAGCGCCTCCAGCACGGACTGACGCATAGCAATCACATCATAGGGCATGACCGCAGCACGCAGTCGCTCCTCGTCCGGCGTTTCGCCCCTGTCGTAGCCCTCATATCGTCGAGCCAGCTCTCCCTGTTCTGCAAGCAGGCAGAACACGCGGCACAGATTGATAAAGCCCTCCGCAGTATTGTCCTGTACAATCTCGCCAAGCTGACGGTTCTCGAACATATCCTGCGCAGCAAACATCGCATAACCGTTGAACAGCAGGTGATATTCCGTGCCGCACACGGTCGTTTTTACCTCATTCATATCGTTTCCTCCGAAATGGAAAGGGACTGAGCAGTTTCGTCAGTCCCTTTTTCGCATTTATCAGCCGCCGGCAACAGCCAGCTTTTCTTTCAGCCATGCAAGCGCACTCGCCTCGGCGCCGTCACCGGTAAACTCCTTGGTAATACGCCAGTCGCCGGTATTGCACGCGAACACGGTCAACGTGGTCGGCGTGGTGCCAAAGGTAATGCTGTTGCCACGGGTTGCCGCATTGTCGTTGCCGAGCGCCGCGCGTACCTTTGGATAGAAACAGCCCTTGTACACCTTCTGGCCGTCGCGCATGAGCACCTTATAGTAGCCGAAGCCGCCATACGGCGCAGTATCGCCCTTATTGAACTTCAGCTCCCCCGTGCTGCCGGAATCGCCGGTCGCACCGTAGATCACCTTTGCTACCGCGTCGGTCATATCATCGGTTTCCAGCGCTACCGTACCGGAAGCAAACTCAGAAAGCTGCTCTTTGAGCGCATCATCCGCGTACAGCTCGCCGCTGGCGAGGTTGACGGTCAGGTTTGCGCTGACCAGTGCGCCAACGGTTACTGCCGTGTCATAGGTTGGCAGTGCTGCCGCCGGTTCGGTCTTGAACGGAGCGAACATCGGGCATTTTGCTCCAAACTGTGCCATAGTTTTTTCCTCCTTACAGTCCCTTGGACGTTAGATAGTCGTTGAATTTCTGTTCTTCCTGCTGTACCGCCTCTCCGGCGGCACGTTCTGCACCGTCGCGCATGAACGGGCGCGGCGGCTGGTTCTTCTTGCCGTATTCGTTGATATAAGCGACCTCGGCATTGCGTTTGGTCTTGTTCGGACCATTCGCGGTGCTGCCTTTCGGATAGATATACACAGCCTTGCCGTCTGCCGTCTTGCGCGGTGCATCGTGTCCGATCGCGCCGAGCGTAACGCCGGTACGATGTACGCCGTAGCTTTCGCCGGTTTCCCTGGTCACACGCTCCACAACCTTTGCACCTGCCTCCAGCATACCGTCCAGTACGCTGTCCGGCATCTCGGAAAGCTCATCAAACGCGATGATCAGCTCATCAAAACCGTTCATGCTAATCCCCATCGTTCCAGCCTCCTGCGTACTCACACTCGAAAATGTAGTGCTGACCGGTGCTGTCCGAGGCATTCTCGACCTGCGGTGCGGTAAAATCGGCGGCAAGCAGTGCTTTCCGCAGCAGACGGCGCGTTTTCAGCGTATTCTCGCCGCGCGGCGCGAACAAATGCACCTGCACGAGATAAACTGCCGCCTGCGGCGCGTCATCGCTGAACGCCTGCGGCAGTTCGGTGTACTGAAACGTGCAGTAGGTCGTTTCCTCGCCGGTGTACAGGTCAGGAACGCATACAGAAACCACCGGCAGCACCGCTGCTCGGATTTTATGGTTCATGCTCATGCTATCCCTCCTGCGTCAGCCGTTCGCACCAGATTTCCATATACTCTCGCGTATCGCCGTAACGGTTAAGATACACAATCTCGTAATCTGTTCCGGCGTACCGCACAAGCATCTTCCGGTCAATGGACTTTGCCGTGTGCCGAATGAGGAACCGCACCTTTGTCCGTGCAAAATCTGCATTCGCCTGTACCAGCTCAGTACCGCTGACCTGTGTCAGCTTAGCCGAGCAGGTATGCACCACGGTTTCCGTCACGGTGTCGTAGCCGTCCGCGTCGGCGGTACGGTTGCGCCGAATGATCTGAATACGGTGCTTCAGTTCTCCGGGATTGATATTCATAGCAGGTTCCTCGCGTGCATATCTAAAATGCTGCTCACCACGCGGTTCGCGTTCGCGGCATAGCGGGTATCCGGATACATCGTGCGGTTGTCGTACAGATCCTGACACAGCACGAGAAACGCCACGGAAACGTCCTCGTATCCGTCCAGCTCCTCCGCCGAGGCTCCGGTATAGCCCGCAATATATGCCCGCGCCGCGTGCATGACGACAGCGAGCAGTGCTTCGTCATACTCGCCGGGCTCCAGCCGCATATATGCCGCCGCCGTTTCCGGCGTGATCTCGCTCAGCTTCATGCGCCGTTACCCTCCTCAGGAGGCTTTCATCTTGAGAACGGCAAGCTTCTGGTTGTCCGTTACCTTGCTGTCGAACTCGAACCATGCCACAACGCCGATGGCGTGCTGGGTGGCATACTTCTCGCGCAGCACCTGAATGGAGATATCCTCACGCAGGTTGACCGACAGGCCGCTGTAATCGCCATACAGTACAGCGCTTGCACCTGCCGCCAGCTTCGGCATATTGTCGGACAGATACACCGGCTTGCCGAGCAGACGGTACGGAAACTCACCGGTTACATCGTCCTGCAGCAGATAACGGCCGTTGGAATCCTTGAGCTTCTTGAGCGAAGTAAAGGTTTCGGGCGCCATCGTCCAGCAGGCATTCGCCTGATAGACCTGCTTGACCTGTGCCTGCAGCTCGATCAGCTCATCGGCAGTGATAGCCGTTGCCGATGCCGCAGTAACAGCAGTCGGCGTAGAGAGTGCACCGGTCGCCTTGCCGGAGGTGCCATTCAGCAGCTCCTTTTCAAGGAACAGCGCGATCTCCTCTGCCATCTGGTTGATGATGAAGTCGGTGACATTGAACACGCTGTTGTTCTCCACGCTGTTGCCGATCAGGGTCAGCGCACCGGCCAGATAGCCGTTCAGATCGACCGAGGTAAACTTACCGGAATCAGCGGTCAGCTCGGTAAACTCGGTCTGGTAGCCGACGGCAATGTCATGCGTGGTGTTCGCCTTGCCCCATACCGGCACCTTGAGAGTACCGTTCACGCGGTAGATAGTCGCGCCGGACAGGATCGGGCAGCGGTCGCGCACAGCCGTTACGATGCGGTCCGCAATGCTGGTCGGAATAATCGCGCCGTTGTTTGCCATGGTCAGATTCTGTTCACCGGCACGCAGTTCGGGTGCGCGGCCGAGCACATAATCGACAAAGGCGCTCTCCTCTGCGGCAGCACGTTCCTCCGCAGCAGTCGGTGCAGGCAGATTGGACACGCCACGAGTACGCTCTTCGCGCTCGATGGTTGCATCAATGGCGCGCAGCTCGTTCTCTGCCGCGTCGAACTGTGCGGCTTCTTCCTCGGTCATGGCGCGGCACTCGGTATCCGCCGTGCTGACAAGGGTTTCCATGTTCTGACGCAGCTCCTCGCGGCGCTCCATCAGTGCTTTCAGATTGGTCATTTAGGTTCCTTCCTTTCTCGTGACCGCCTGCACACGCTTGCGATAGGCGGTGTTGTCATATTTCGGGGTGATCTGCTCAACCTGCAGCGGCGTTTCAATCGTGCGCGTTTCAATCTCGACCTGTGTGTCTGCACGAACCTCGACCGAGGTTGCGGAGTACACCGGCGTTTTGCGAACGACCAACGTCAAATGGTCCAGATCGAGCGATTTGACCTTTCGCAACGGCAGGTCGTCGGCACGCGGCTCAATATCGTCCTGCACGTTGTACATGCCGAAGCTCCAGCCCTTGACCTTGCCCTTTTTCGCAAGCTCGATGAGCGTTTCATCGGTCACAAGCACGTCGGCGTGCAGACCAATGTCGTCCTCGAACATCTTGAGTGTGCCGTCGTCCGTGCTGGCGTACACATGACTGTTGTCGTGATCGACCGTTACCGTGATGTTGCCCGCTCTGCCGATCGCCTGTTCAAACGCGCGCGGCTCGATCTCCTCGATGACCTTGCCGTGCGGCGTAATGACCGGGCGGCTGCGTTTTCCGGTAACATTCACATAACCGGAGATATGGGCGCCGTCTGCGCGAATTTCGATTTTCATAGCGTTTCACCTCCTTCCTGCGGTACCTGCAGCGTTTGTTCTGTCATGTGCTGCATCTGATTGGTATTCGGCGTGTAGATAGTATTGGTTTTCGGGTCGTAGAGAACGTCCTGCAAGCCCAGCTTGATCCATGTCAGGCCGAGCGGTTCCATGTCCTCTGCAAAGCGAACCTCGTCCACCTGCATGAAGTTGGCATCAAGTGCGGTCTTGTAGGCATCAAACCGTTCTTTCATGCTGCCCTTGAGCAGTTCCTTAGTATCGAACGCCCAGTACAGCGAGCCTTTCTCTTTCTCCAGCAGCAGATCACGGTTGAGCGCACACTCGATGACTTTCATCAGAGGGATTGCCGCCAGTTTGGCAAGGCTTGCCGTATCGCCGGCCGTGCCGCCCATCTCGGCGGTAGAGATATGAAAGATCTTCGCAAACTCCTCTGCGTTGGACTGCTTGTTTTCGTTAAGCTGCATCTCGACCGAGGTGTTGCTGCTCTCCTGAAAGTGGATACCGTTGTTGAGAATAACTACATTGTCGCTGCTGTTACTGTACAGATTGGCGAATGCCTGCTTGAGTTCGTCCATTGAGGCTTTATCGAGGCGTTTCTCACTCTGGAGGAAACCCTTTTTGTTGCCACCCTTTTTAACGAGATACAGCTCAAAGCACAGCGACTGATACGCAACCTCGATCAGCTTGGCATTTTCCTCGGTGATGGGTACACCGACCGCACCGTCTTTTGTGTTGCGCAGCAGCTTGAGAAAGTCGAACGGACGATAGACCGTGCCATCTACCAGCAGATCAAAGTCCTTGAAGATGGCATCTGTATTGCGGTTCACTGCTACGCGGCTCTCATCTACATAATGCAGACTGCGAATTTCTCCGCGCACGCGGTTGATGTAGGCATAGCCTCCTTTACCGGTGTAATAGTCGCGGATCATCGCGTGCCAGAACTCATTCGCGTTCAGCGTATCGCCGGTTTCGTCGTTCAGCAGGCGCACCCGAGGGTCGTTCGGCACCTCAATCGCTTTGCCGTTTTCCTCCCGGTAGAGCTTTACCGGCGTACCGGCTACCACGTTGGCGATCAGGTCGATACCTCCGCTGACCGTCGGCACCTGTAAAGCCATCTGCTTGGTTGCTTTGCCGCTGCCGAGCAGTGCGGTCAGCAGCGCATCTTCAAACATGGTTTCGTCCGGGTCGGCGCGAATCTCCTGGCGCCGAAAGCGTTTCAGCAGTCCCATTTGCTTGTCCTCCTTATGTCTGTGCAATGAAATCCTCGCTGCCGAACAGCATATCTTGCTCGATCAGGTAGGTGGCATTCAGCAGAGCGACCACCATATCCACCTTGCCGGAGGATTTCTTCTTGTTGACGTATTTATTCAGGTTAGTGTCCTCGGTGCAGCGTGCGTTCTGAAAGTTGATCTCCAGCATTGCATTTTCATCGTACCGGAATCGACGACCAAGGATTTTCTCTTTCAGCAGCTTGGTCGGACTGTGCAGCACACTCGAATGCTGCTTGATCTCTACGCACTCCATACCGGAGGCCTCCAGCTTCTGCACAGTCGAGATAGCGTTCCAGCGGTCATAGCCGCACTGGATCACGCGCACGCCATACTGTTCCTCCAGTCCGAGAATGAACTGCTCGATAAAACCGTAGTCGATGACCTCATCACCACAGGCAAAGCACGCGCCCTGCCGGATCAGCCGGTCGTAGTCCACATTCTCTTTCTTTGTTTTGAACAGCTTGCGGTCCGCAGGAAGAAACCCCCACACTTTTGCGTAGAGTATACCGTCTTCGGCGGTCGCCATCGCAACGGCGGTATTATCGTCCGTCTGCGACAGGTCAAGCCCGAGATAGACCGGTTTGCCTCGCCAGAAATCGAGGTCTTCCTCGCGGCGGCACTCCCGTACCTTTGCAATATCCACATAGCCCTCTACGCCGAGGCCCTTATACTTGATATTGCAGTGCTTGCATAGGAAGTTCTCACGCTTGTTTTCGTAGAGAATCGCCATGGTGCGCATATCGCACACCGCCTCAAAGATATTCGGATTGCTGACAGCTGCCGGATTCGCCTGATAGATTACGGTGTCGTCTGTCTGCCAACGGTCGCGCATGGTCAGCTCGGTGTCCGGTTCGTACAGCAGAGAAAAACGCCTGCCGGAAATCAGTCCATCGAGTACCTTTTTTGAGATGTCGATCTCGTCCAGCATGGCGTTGTTGTCGTTCGGGTATTGGGTGGAAATGATAATGCCCAGCTTGGAACGCAGCGTGATCTGAGAGGAACGCATGGCCTCGATCGGATACGCATCCATCGCACCGGCCTCATCCGCAAGGAAAGCGTTCGCCAGTTTGCCGTCCATCTTGTCCTGCGAATAGGCAAGCGGTACATACTCGCTGTCGGTCAGGCGGCAGCGTATCTCGCTCCGCAGCACCTTGAACACGCTTTCGTCTGCCAGCGCAGGCGATGACTTGATGATCTTCCGAATGGCGATCTTCAGCTCGCTCGACAGCTTGAGGTCCGGTGCGACCGAGAAAAAACGAGAAAATACCGGCTCGGTCAGCATGAGCAGAATGAAAATGACCGCACTGTTGAAGGTCTTGAAGTTCTTGCGGGCAATTTCCAGCAGAGCGGTTTCATAGTAGCGGCGGCCGTCCGTTGTTTTGGTGCAGAACACCGCCGTGATGAGCAGCCACGCATAGTCCTCCAGTCCGTCATACATCGGGCAGTTCAGATCCGGATGAATCATCAGCCGCAGCAGCTTGCAAATGCGCTTGTATGCCTTCTCATCGATGAGCGCCTCCGTGTTCCGTCCCTCTGCGATGTCCAACCACTGTGCAGCCTGTAGCTTAACGTAGTGCGGAGCCTTTGGATTATCATGCTGCACGCACCAGCGGGCGTAGCGCACGGCGCGACTGTCAAGGATCGTCATCGTTCAGAATCCCCATCAGCGGATTTTTCGGCTCGGCTGTGGTTTTAGGGATGCTTCGCATGGCCGCCGAAATGGTCATAGCGCACTCTTTCTCAATGTCGAGCATCATGCGGCGCTTGGTTTGGAGCTGCTTGTCCACAGCAAGAATGTTCTTCTGCATCTGTGCCTGATATTTGTATCGGTCTGTAGCTTCCAGTTCGGTATTCTCGGTCAGCTCGTCCAGCTGATCGGAAAACGACTGCCGCTTGCGCTCAAAGTCCAAACACTCAGCGTGCAGCATACAGTACCGGTTGATCGTCGCCTCGTACAGCGCCTCATTCTTTCCGGCAGCTTCGAGCAGACCCCTGATACGCTGCCATTCCTTATGTGCTTTCTCATTGTCTTTGACCTCCGGACGCTCCCGCATCTTCTTGCCGGTAATGAGGGCATTTTCCGCAGCGGCACGCTGCCGCAGCTCTGCTTTCGTCCGGTGCGAACGCTTTTCTTCGCCCAGCACAGCAGTCGCTTTACTTGGTCGGCTCATTCGTCCTCACTCCTTTGCAAAACTTATTTTGGGAATTATTTTTACGCCGAGGTCCGCGGTTGGTGTACAGCCGCTCACGCTCAAAAATTCTGCGTGTCCGGGGGGATATTGTTTCGTTTTTTCGCAAGCTGTCGCAAAAAATCAGCGGATATTGCGCCGGCATCTGCTTTTTTGTGGCATTTTTCGCACAAACACACGAGGTTATCATCGTCCAGTAATAGATCAGGGCGTTCCCGCAGCTTGATGATATGGTGGGCTTCCAGTCCATCCCATGTGAGTACCCCCTGCGAAAGACAGTTCTCGCACAGGTAGTGACTGTCTGTTTTAATCTGCTCCGCTTTGCGTTTCCATGCTCGCGTGTTGCGTCCGCGCTCGCTTTCTTCGCGCCGGTATTTCTTCGGCGGTCTACGTCCGCAGTCCTCTCGACTGTCGTGGATCCGTCCGCACCACGGACAGGCTTTCAGCATAACGGCTTCTTCCTTTCGAATATGAAAAAGCACCCTCGAACGAGAGTGCTCTTTCAGAGAGATGTACTCCAATGGCATGAAGCAGGAGGTCACAGGGTCTGCATTTCACCCCTGCAAACTTCATGGTAACAGAATATCATGGTTTTAGGTGCATGAACCGCCAAAATAAAATATTTATGGTAAATCCAAATTCTTTCCTACTCGCCGAATAAACTCAGCGTTCCACCTCTGACCGGTTCTGTCGCTTACTCCGACACACATCGCCGCGCCGTACAGCGTATGGCTGCGCTTCCAGTACACGCGGTCGATCAGCTCCATGCGCTGGTGGCCGTGCTTCATGCGCTCAGTTTCCGAGATGGCAGCCCGCACCGCATCATACCGTCGCTGCTCCTTGTCAGTCAGCCGGTCAACGACCGCGCGCTCCACCGGATTGCTGTTCGTGCCGCCGTGCCCGCCGCCTGTGCCGTAAGCCGGTGTGCAGGGCATGTCACCCACGCTCTCCGCCTTGCGCGCGAGCGCCGGATACGAACGGATGATGCGCTTCGTGTACTCCCACCAGTCCTCACGCTTGTTCAATGTTTCCCCTCCCTGTCCGTAATACCGTAGCGCCACACGAGGTAGCGCCGAACTTTATCGCTGTATTTAGTCAATATTCTTGTGCTCCTCCCTCAGATGGTCCATCAGGAAGTCGGCCTCCGGCACGTCACAGAACTCATCGCCTTTGGTGCCGACGATGAGCACCGTTCCGACGAAGTCCACGCCACACACGCGGCAGTTATCCGGCAGACCGAGAATACGTCCCTCCTCGTTGCAGATAATGACCTCATCGCTTGCGATCGTTACGGTTTCGATGTACCCGCTGACTTCCCGCTGCAATGCTTTCAGCGTATTTTCCACTTCGATGATCTCCGGCGCACAGCCGGGCTTTTTACGGATTGCTTTCATGCGCTCACCCTCCTAATGTCCACAATCTCCATGCCGACGATCAGGCGGCGCAAGTCGGTGTCCATGCCGGTGACCGACATTTTGCCGCCGTCGGCATTTCGCAGCGTTGCCGAGAAGAAGTCCTCGATCCACTCGAACTCACAGTCGTTCTCGGTAAATTTCTCAGCGGTTTCGAGGAAATAGTCAACGTCCAACACGTCTGCGCCGGTGCAGTTTCCATACACATCATAGGCTACATGACCGATGTAGTCCTCCTGCATCAGTGTCACGCGGACGGTGTGCACGGACTTCTTGCCGAACCAGCCGGTGGCAGGGTTGTATGCTTTCATTCTTGTCCTCCTACTTCAAAAACCGTTCGAGTGGCTCAAACGGAATGGTGAACTGCACATTGCCGTCGTTGATGCTCAGTGTCTTGCCGATTTCGTCGTTGGTGATGATGCAGTCGAACATCTTAGGCGCCAGAAACGGCGATCCCGATACGTTCACGCCTCCGCTGACACGGACGTGCAGATTTTTAATCTTCTTTTTCTTCATGCCTCATTCTCCTGTGCTTCATGCTCATACAGATATTCGATCTTCATACCGGTTACACGCTCAGCTTTGAGCCGCAGCTTCTCGTAGGCATAGTCGGCATCGACCTCTTTCTCCATGCGCGTGATCTCGTCATGGTTCTCCTGGAATGCCACGAAGAATTTCTTCATACGCTCCGGACCGAACCCGTAGGCATCGGCCACCGAGCAGACCGCCAGCCAGAGTGCTTTCTGCGTTGCCACGTCCGTACGCAGCCGTACGGTGGCGTCGTCTGCCGCCTCCTGTACCGCCTCGCGGATCATGCGCTTGCGCGCCAGCATATCCGCGTAGTTCATGCCGCGCGGCTTGCCAGGGCGCTTGTTCTTAGTCTTTGCCATGGGTTACTCCTCCCTTTTCTCGTTCACGTAGCTGCTTGTTCCGGATTAGCCGTGTTACCCTGTGACCGAGCACAGACGGCAGACAGATATTATCACCAAAGGCACCGGCGTACCACAGCGGACAGGCCGTGGCGCAGGTGCTGCTGCGGGTCTTGTAGCACACACCCTCGTCCGTTTCCAGATCTTCCAGCAGGTCGTGCAGCAGTATCAGTTCTCTGTCGGTCATAATCAGCTGCCGCCTTTCCGCTTGATGCGTGCATCTTTGCTGATGCGCTGCTCCGCATACAGCAGGCTTTCCGGCATGGTGTAATATGCCTGTCCGCCTGCGACGGCGCAGAGCAGTTCGCCTAGCACCTTTTGCGCTTCCCGCAGATCACGATACCGCGCCACAGTTACTACCTTGGCGTTCTTGTCATAGCTTGCGACAATGAGCGCCGCATCCGGCTTTTCCGAGATGCAAAAGCGCTCCACGAAGTCCGAGTTGATGATCTGCTTCTTGTCACCGCTCAGAATGTACATCATTGCACCTCCGGCAACTGCGGCAGCGGTCGCCAGAACAGTACATCTGTTCCGGCTTTCAGCCCGCCGACAAAATACGGCTGCTCGTCCCAGGTACGCAGCGTTTCCACTCTTGCACGTCCCCACTTGTTGTACGTCAGCACCGGCACACCGCGCTCCGGCAGGCGCTCCTTTGGGTTGACCCAGCCGTTCTGCTCGATCAGCTGCGTTACCGCCTCGCGGATCAGGGCACAGCCATGCACACCGCAGGTATCCTCGTGTTTGCAGCCGATGCAGGCCAGAGAGCCGGTCTGCACTTTCAGTTTCTGCAAAGCCATAATCAGTTCATCGGTTTTCACGGTTATCACCTCAAAAAACGTATTTTTCGTGTGCGATCTGAAGATCGCTCTCTCGCACATCCAAGTAAATCTGTGTCGTGGAGAGTTCTTCATGCCCGAGCATCATGGAAACCATTTCGATCGGCATACCGCGCCGCAGAGCAAATGTTGCACAAGTCCGGCGAAAACGGTGTGCATGAGCGCCCTGAACACCCGCCTTTTCAGCAACGCGCTTACACAAGCAATTCACGCTTTCGCGTGAGAAATGCCCCTCTGCGACCATATCCGGATTCCGAAACCAAGCCTCCTTGCGTGATGGCTTCGAAATGCGCCTCGGAAACAGATATTCGTTGTTATCGCTGCGTTCATTGAGATATGCATTGATCGCAACAAGCGCTCTTGCACTCAGGTATACCGTCCGCACCTTGTCGCCTTTACCAGTCACAGTAATTTTATCGCCGTTGATGTCGTCCTTTCGGATTGCACACACCTCTGCGGCGCGGCATCCGGTAGACAGCAGCGTTTCGATCATTGCTGTTTCAAATGACGTTCTGCAAGCTACACGCATTCGCTCAACTTCCATATCAGTAAACGCCGGCTCTTTTCTGCGCTTGCACTTAATAGCTTCCACGCGATCTATCGGATTTCTGGTTATAATCTCTTCTTTAGTCAAATAGGTGTAGAAGCTGGACAGAAACCGTCTAACGTCATTGCAGTATGTCTTCGTTCGTCCTTTGGTCATCAGTTGAGCGATATACACCTGTATATCCTCGCTGCGCACCTCGTCCGCATTTTTCTGGATTGTGCGCAGGAACAGCCCCACAGCTTGCAGATAAACCTCTATCGTGCGCGGACTGCGACCCGCAACCGCCTTGGCGACTGCAAATCGCTTCATCAGCACCTCATTGCGTGTTTTGCCATAGGGCACGATCGCTGTTTCCTTTGGGCGGACATCGTAATCATACAGAATGATCTCCAGCTGACTCTTGACAATCTGCAGGTCGCTGCCTGACTGTATATACACATCCAGCAATCGGTCGATCAATTTTTCTGTCAGTTGCACATCATCATCTCCCATCGTATCCGTTCACACCAGGCATCTGACAAATACAATCCCGGCATGAACCAGATGTCCTGACCTGCTTTCCGGCACGGAATGATTTTTCCCACTGCCGGGTTTGACAGTGTATCCGCAATCACTACATAACCGGCACAGCCAAGCAGGCTGAGTTGAATGTAACACATCAGCGCCGCCGTGCGGTCTACGTCCTGCCCTACGAACAACGTCTGATCCGTTCCGATGCCCGCGTGTTGCAGACTGTTTCGCGCCGCGATCAGCGTTGCACCCGCACCGCACGCACAGTCGTTCACCTTACAGTATCCGTGTTCTGCTACCTGTTCGACAGCACTTCGGATTGTTACCGACGACAGCAGCCTGCACACACTGTACGGAGTGAAAAACTGACCATGCCAATGACTGCCAAGTTCCAGCCGCATAAACATATCACCAAGGAAATCCTGTTCCGGCTGCTCTTCCAGTGCCGTCACCATTTGTGCAAACAGTTCTGCGAAAACGCTCTGTTCCGCTCTGTCGTACTGCTGCATGATCTCGTTATACTGCTTTTCGCGCTTTGCCTGCATATCACAGCGGTTTGACAACGCAATCGCAGTCAGCTGTACGAAGTCGCTCCACACCTGCCATGCACTTGTATGGCTGCATAGCTTTTGGAACGTCTGGCAGAAAGTTTTCTGTGCCTCGGTTTGAAAAGCAGGCGCTTTCATTTTGTCAGCAGCTCCTTCCGCAGCTCTTTGAGCTTGTCCGTCAGCAGGCTCTCGGCCTTGCTCCCGGCTTTCAGCTTGCCGCCCTTGTCGCAGAGATTGAAACGCGGACGGTTGACGTTATGCGTACCGCCACCCGGAAAGAAATCGTCGCCCTCGTACCAGCTGGCGGTGAAAAAGCTGCCGTCCGGCAGGTCGAGCCGATACACGTTAAGCCCGATCTCGGGCGCCTTGTGCCAGATACCCCAGTTCTGCCAGTCGGCCAGGACGGCCTTGCGCTTGCTCTCGTTGGTCAGGGCAAGAATGTCCTTACCCGTCAGTTCCAGTATCATACCTCATTGCCTCCCATCCGCAGCAGCTCCGTGATGACGCACTCCGAGCAGTGCTCGATGAGGCTGTCATGGTCCTCAATCTCTCGCGGAAATCTGCAATACTCGTCACAGAACTCCTCCGCGACCTTGTTCGCCCGCTGCTCCCAGCAGGCCGGATGAAACACGGGTGCGACCCGCACACCCTGTCCGCAGAATTTACATTTTGCCATTGTTCTCCTCCCGATTCACGCTCGCCGCCGGCGAAAAACCATCCGGATACCGCCGTTCCAGCTTCTCGATGTTTGCCTGCATGATGTACTCCAACGGCACGTTCATCAGTTCAGCCATCAAAGTCACATACCACAGCACGTCGCCCAGCTCCTCGATGATCTTGGACGGCTGCCACGGATGCCCCTGATACATACACTTCTTGACTTCATCGGCTACCTCGCCAGCCTCGCCGGTCAGGCCGAGAGCGGCATTTGCCGTGTTATAGCACTTCGGCGTCACTGTACGCATGGCCTTGCGCTGATATTCTTTAATCGTCATTGCTGTTCTCCTTACTGCGGTTCATAACCCGTTTTTTCCATTCCCGCTCCCAGTCCGAAAGCTGCGAATCGTCCTGCTGCCGCTCAGTACCACCGATGTTCGTCGGGCTGAGATAGCCGCTCGAATCCTCCTGCTTTGGTCTGCTCTGCTCCTTCGACCTGGACAGGTCCGCCGCCGTCAGCACGCCGTTTTTCAGCCGCTCACGCAGTACGGTCATAAAGTACGGCACATAACCGCGGCTGTCGCTCTTGGCGTGGCCGACTGCATAATGCGCAGTAGCGGTTATCACCTCATCGGTCATTCCTAATGACCTCATCTTGGCGATAGCAGAGCGGTTGGCCTTGTTCAGCCGTTCACCTAAAATTCCCTCCACGTCACTGTGTAGTAGAGTAGAATTACTATCTATATTCCTATCTTTTTCTTTTACTTTACTATGTGTACTTTCGTCAGAGGGAAACTGGGGTTTCTCGCTTGTGAAACCGGGGTTTCCCTCGCGGGAAATGAATTTTTGCAGCAAAACACTGCGAGAGCTGATCTCCCGCATTTCCTGCTCGGTCAGAAGCCACAATTCCCACTTTACCTCCGGATTGGTTCGTCCGGCAGTCGCAAAATAGTAGTGCTCCTGGATTCTGTGCGAGGTGATAATGCCCTGCTGGAACAGGTCGCCGTCGAAAAGCCCGTGCGCCGCCAGACAGTCTATCATCTCTGCAATTTTTTCTGCGTCCGGCTCATAGCGTCCGGACAATACTTCGCTTTTAATGGACCAGATCACGCCGTCACGGTCGCTATCGCCGTAGGCTAAATAATAGCCTTTGTCGCGGTACGCCATCACCAGCAGTTGTAAGTACACCACGATCGCCGCCGCGCCGTACTTGCGCCGTGCGGTAATCAGCTTCGGGTCGCTCATCAGTCCAATGTCGTGACGGAAATAATCCAGTCCGTCCTTGGTCGGTCTGCCCGTAGTATCACCTCCGGTTTTCAGGGCAGGAAGGGCGGGGTTGCCGCCCTGTGCCTTGCCTGCTTACGCCAGAATGATAACGTCCTCGCGGAGCTCCTGCGGAATGTGATGCTCGAACCAGTCGCGGATATTTGCGATAGCCTCACGCTTCCATGCATCCGCGTCAGCCGCAAAGAGCGCCGCCTGCACCTCATCGCCGGTCTGGCGAATACGGAACACGAACGGACTTTTCGGCTGCTCAACCTCGGTAAAGGTGCGGTACGGCGCCAGTACAACCGGGTTCGGCACGCTCACCTGCTTCACAAGAGAAATACCGCTGCGGGCCGTCACGCGCTGCGTCATGCCGTCATCCGCCAGCGATACGCCGTTCTCGGTCGTTACCGTGCTGATGAGCTGCACCAACGTGTCGCGGACTTCGGTCGGCACGAAATGCGTCTGCATATTGATGATGAACTCCTCCACGCCCAGCCAGCGGCCAAACGGGAACGTCGGTGCGGACAGCTCGGCTTCCAGCAAGCACTCACGCGCCTTGTCGCTGTTCAGCTCGCGGTACAGGTACACGCGGTCGTAATCCGCAACATGGATAACGAAGCGGCGGCCGATGCTGTCCTCATCCTCGGCACATTCATCTGCGCCGCTCTCAATGTAGTCGCGCACCGCCGAAAGCGTATGTACCGCCAGCGGCGATGCCGTCAGCTCGTTCGGAATGCGGTGCAGCGTGCGGTCTGCATAGTGGCTGCCATTGCGGAACTCCAGATGCGGAGCCGAAAGGTTTACGATATATTCCAGTGCTTCCTTGATCATTTTGAATATCCTCCTATTGATTTACGCCAGCTTGACGACCTTGGGTTCGGTGTCAACGGACGGGTCGAACGACTGCTGACCGGGCACCTGCGGCGTGTACTCCATAACGATGGGTTCTGCGTCCGTGCCGCCGAGCAGCAGTGCGCCGTCGATTGGCTTGACCGGAACCAGCTTGCTGCTCACCTCTGCGCGAACCGCCACGCTGTCGCGGTTCTCGGTCGGCACGATGGACAGCTTGATGGTCAGCGTGCGTGCCTTCTTTGCCTCGGTATTCAGGTCGCGGCAGTTCTTCATAATGCGCGACAGCTCATACGCCGCGCGTTCGCCAATCGCACCGTTCATCATGTCCAGAATACCGATTTCCTTGATTTCTCCGGTGGCGTTGTAATTCTCACTCATGGTTATACCTCTTTCTCATTTCGCGCTTGTAGAAGCACATCAGGCTGTCCACGACCTCGCCGTTTGTCAGCTGCCAGCGTTCGGCGTAACGCGCGATCGCGGCAGCGGTACGGCTGTCAACCGTCAGGCTGATCGTCCACTTTTCGCCCGAACCGCCGGACGCTTTGGGCTGCTCCGGCTCGGTTTCCGGCAACGTTTTGGGCTCAGGCTGCGGCACGCTGTCCGGTACGATGTACTCCGTCACCAGCATTTTGCTGTGGCAGCCGCCGCAGATACCGACCTGTGTGCGCTTGCCGGTGTAGCGAATGTCTGCGCGTTTCTGCATTGCCTGTGCGCAACCCAGGCATAATTTCTTTCGCATGGTTTTGCTCCTCATCTATCATGTGAATCGCCCGAAAAAATTGACCTCAAACGGTCAACTCCGGGAAAAAAATTTTTCATTCCGGGCAAATCCGAATGGTGATACCCGGAAACTCCCTTTCAAACCGCCGCTGCCATGCCTCTGCCCTGCTGTTGCCGGCGGACAGGTGCAGTAGCCAGATGGTGAGTACACCACTGAGATCCTGCTTGTGCAGCCATTTGATAACGTCATTCACCTCGAAATGACTGTGCCGAATGCGCTCCTTGAGCAACGAGGGAATGCGGTCGCTGCGGTCCAGCAGGCGCTCCTCGTAGTTGCACTCAACCGCGATGTAGGTCAGCTTATCGGCGGTGACGCCCAGATTCGCGGTATCCACCGCCCAGAGCAGGCGTTCCTTGGTGCGGCCGTCCTCGATGAGAAACCCGAGCGGCTCGTCCGTGTTGTGGAACGTGCGGAACGGCACGACCGTCAGGTGCCCGAACCGCAGCACGTCACCCGCTTTGATGAGGTTTGCCGCGTCCATTGCGTCCTTGTGGGCGGCGGCGGTGCCCTCGCTCATGTAGACCGGAACGCCGCTTTTCAGCAGCTGTGCAGCGGCTTTCGCGTGGTCTTGGTGCTCATGCGACACCAAACAGGCGGTAATGCCCGCCACGCCGTAGCCGAGCCGCTTTTGCAGCTCCTTGAACGTCAGTCCGCACTCCAACAGCAGCGTGGTTTCGCCGTCCGATACCACGTAGGCGTTGCCGTGGGAGCTGCTCGCCAGTGATGTAAACGTCAAATCGGGCACGCTCCTTTGCTGTCAGGCGGCGTTTCCGGTTCTTCGGGCGGAATATCGACCTTTTCCTCGGGCGCGTTGTCCGCGAACTGCGTGGACTTGCGGATGATGTCCTGCACCCACTCAGGCAGCTTGCCGAGCACCTCCATGTCCGGATCGTCCGCATCGAACACGAGAATTTCGCTCTCCGGCTGCGGCGCCGGAAGGCCTTTCGGGAAACCGGTGACCGCCTCGATGCGGTTGTACTTGCTACCGTCATCCTTTTCAACGACGGTCACGCTCAGCATTGCCGGAACGCCTGCCATCTGCATCAGATCAAAGCCATCACCGGCCGGATCCAATTCTGCATCGGTCAGTGCCTTGCCGCGCCATGCGGTCAGCATCTGGAATAGCGCCGCACGCTCATGCAGCGATACCGTAAACCGGCGGGACGACAGCCAGCGCGGCTTGTCCTCGCCGTCCACCTCCACGCGCTCGCTCGGTATCTCAAAGATGAACATACATTCCTCGGCGTACTTGCCCTGCTTCTGCTTCTCGAACTGCTTGTACTGCTGACCGAGGTCAACCACAGCAACGCAAACACCCATATAAGTGCCGCCGTCCATCGGCGGAATGCTGCTCGCCGCCTTGCGCTTTGCCTTCAAACTCATTCGATTCTCAACTCCTTGTCTGCTTCAGAAACCACCAGCCGCACGACCTGCGAGCCGATTTCCTGTAAGTGCGTCACCGATTCCGCGTTGTCCACGAAAAGCGGTACGCGCACGCCGTAGAACTCGCTCAGCGTGTCGATAATGTCCATGCCGATATTGATTTTCATGGCGTTGTTCGTACCCTCGAACGCTGTCCCGTTGCTGTCCATCGGCTCACAGCAATCCGCCAGACCACCGTTGACCTGCTCAGTGAACAGCTGCCAGCGCGTCAGGCGGAACCGGCTGTTGACGCTCTCGGTAATGGCCTGCACGCGGTAGCGCGTGAACTCCTCGCACATGGCGATGAGCCTGTCCATCTGCTCGACCTCGGCGGCGGCAGTGCGCTGCTCGGCCTGCAATTCAGCAATGCGGCGGCGCGTATCAGCGAGCGTCAGCTCCTTGGCAAGAACGGCATCGCTTTCCAGCTTGCGGCGCGTCAGCTCGGCGTGCTCGATTTCCAGACGGGTCTTTTCCGCAGCGGTGTCGCTGTTCAATCGGTCGAGCCGCTTTTCCGTATCCGTGATGAGCATCTGGATGGCGTTCCTGCGGCGGTCGTAGTCCGGCAGGTTCTCCGGTTCTGTGATGACCGGCGGCGTGTAGCTGTCAAGGGCGATCTGCGCTTTCTGCATCTCGTTCTGTGCGGATTTCAGTGCAGTTTCCGCATTTGCAAGGCGTTCCTGTGCTGCTGCAATGCCCCGCTTGACAAACTTGCTGTCCTCAAGGAGCGTGTCCTTGCGCTGCTGCTGATGGGCGGCAAAGGCTTCGCGCGCCTCGGCAACCTGCTCTGCCGGTAACGGCTGATGACAGGTCGGGCAGATGGTTTCCGTGAACTCCTCGGCGTCGATGGCACGCCAGCGTGCGCGGTAGTCGTTCAGGCAGTTTTCGCCGGTGGTGATGTAGTCGGTTTCCCGTGCGACAGTGCGCGTCAGGCGATCGGCTTCGCATTTTGCGCGGTCAAGCGCGGCGGTCAGTACCGGCGTTTCGTCCTCCACCGGCACGCGCTGGCTGGCAAGATGGGCGTTGTTTTCGGTTTCCAGCTCACGGAGCTGGTTTTGCAGGGCACCTAGCTCGTTGCGTGCCTGTGCGGCAAGGGTGTTGTTCGTGAGCTTCACCAGCTCACCCTGCACCCGTTCGCGCTCGGCCTGCAAACGGTCGCTTTCGCTGTGCGCCGCCGCGAAGTCAAGGCTTTCCAGCTCCGTCACCATGCGGCTGCACTCGTCCACGCGAACCGGCAAGGTGTTGAGGTTTGCGTTCATGTCCTTGCGCTGCTTCATCAGCACGGACTTGTATTCATCCACTGTCCGGCTGCCGACTTTCTCGGTCAGCTCGGCAAACTGCGGTGCCGTGGAAAGCAGCTGCTTGTCCTCCGGCAGACCGCAGATCTCAGCGAGCAGCGTGCGGCGGTCCTTCCAGTGCATCTTGCTCGTCACCGCCCAGACATCGGTCAGCAGCTTGAAGCGGTTTTCGTCGATCAGCTCCGCGATCCGGCGCTTGTACTCGTTCTCGGCGAGCGGCACATCGTCGATGTAATAGTCGCGCGTGTCACCGGCGTAGCGCTCGATGGACGAACCGCGCGGCTTCTCCCACTTCTCGCGGAGCACCTTGCGGAGTTTGATCGGCTCACCGTCCACCTCCAGAATGGCGGTCACCTCGGGCATCGTGCCTGCCGGTGCACCAGTCGGCTTGACGGCCGGGCGGCTGTGGCCTGCGCTGTCCTTGTCGAAAAGCAGCCACGTCAGCGCATCATAAACGCTGGTTTTGCCTGCGGCATTGGCACCGAACAGGCTATTCACGCCCTCATGAAAGTCGAGGTGCAGCTTGGGAAAGCACTTGAAGTGCACCAAGTCCAAAGATTTCAGTTCAATTTTCATTGACTTCCCGCCTCCTTGCGGGTATTATGTAAGTGTAATCTTTCATATGCCGCTGTTGGAATTGCCGTTCCTCAGCGGCGTTTTTCTGTTTTCACACCGATTTTTCTCGCTTGCGGCTGTAAAACCGGCTTGATTTCGCATTTTGCTGCATCTGACACGCGAGCGTCCGATGCCATCTGCGACAGAATATCGGATTCTTTCTTCTTCGTCCACATTCAGTTTCCCTCGTAGTAATGCTTAACAAGACTGCGCACGCTGATAAGCATAACGCTCAACAACAGTGCTGCCAGAACTGTATAACCGCCCATCGGCAGCTTGTCCATTTCAGCGTAGCCGCTGGCAGACAGCAGGCCGAGGAACGACAGGCCGGCAATGACTCCGTTGATGCGATTCATGGTGTCACTTCCTCTCGAAATCCAGCTGATTGCGTTACCCAGAGGTAAAACGTCAGCGTAGGGATAAAGAACGCGCGGTTATGTGCGTTTTTCTTGAGCCAACCGAGCCCGAACGGACAGGAACCGTGCTCCAGACAGGCTCTCAGGCTTTCGCCTGCCATGCCGAGAAACGCCGCGCATTCGTCGATTGGGATCTTCTGCGGGTACTTCTCGCACAGCCGTTCCAGCTCGGACAGCTTGGCCGTGATGGCAATCGGGGTTGTCATGGCGTTCACCTCCCTATGTAATAAGGTTTGCGACGGTGCAGCCGATACACAGCACGACTGCCATCGTGATACACAGTGCCGCGCCGATCTTGTCAATGTGCTGACCGAACAGGCGGTACTTGAGCAGATACACCTGCGACAGGATCAACGCCGCCCAGCCGGCGACTTCGGCGGAAATGTGGGTCATGGGGTTCACCTCACTTTCGGGGTAGTCTCCTTGTCCTCTCCTATGCTATACTGGGAGCGGAAAGGAGGTTTGCATTTGAAGTTACACATTGATTTGTTTCGTGGAATTCTTCTGTATCTGGAGGAACAGAATTATTACATTACCCGTGATGACGGTGATGTTGAAGGTGAACCTGTATGGTTTGGCAATATCGTTCAGGCATTTCCTTCGTACAGCCCAGCCGAGATTTACTATGCGCTTAAAAATCTCGAACAGGCTGGTCTTATCAACTTAACATCGTGCCGAGCAGATAATGCTGTCAGCCGATGTTATGTCAACTTCATCACATTCCAAGGACATGAATTCTTATCCTCTATCAAAAACGAAGAACGCTGGTCAGGAATCAAAAAGATCATTCCATCAGTCCGCGATTTTTCGCTTGAAGCTGTCAAAGCGATTGCCGAGGGCATGACAGCCTGCGCGATCAGCGCTTATTTCCAGAAAAACACTTGAAGATTTCTTCTACCACGAACCGAGTGCCTTGCCTTAACTCTGCGCGAGTTGGAGGCGGGCACTTTTTTTCGAGCAGATACCACGCCAGTACACGCGCGCTGATATATTGGCATAACCAGCCCACAGCACAGGCAGCGGTAGAAAAAAGCAATACTGCGGTCATGGGTTCACCTCCGATCAATGCTCTGTACGTTCTTTCTATATCGCATTTATGCGACTATTGAGCTAAAAAAATTTGGATTGCCTCCTCATTGCTCAACATTAGTACGTCGCACAGTTTGTGCATCTCTTCGACCGAAAAATCAAGTGCCGAACTTTTCATCTTTCGAGAAAAAGTACTCCGATCCATTCCGATCTGTGCTGCAACGCCTTCTTGAGTTAGGCCGTTTGCTACGATTTTCCCTCGAAGCATATCTGTATTTACTCTCAAAGTCATCACCTCCGTCCAGTATCGCATTATTGCGACTTTGTGGTTTTATAGTACCATCTTTTACCCAAGATGTCAACTGCATTTTCGCAATTATGCGATTCTATTTTGTTCTATTGCAAATTCGTGTTGCATTTTTGCTATACGCATGATATAGTAAGAAGTATCAAGGAGGTGGCTGTATTGACTACTGGTGATCGTATGAAAGCACGCCGCAAAGAATTAAAATTAAGTGCAGAAGATGTTGCAACAGCGCTGAACGTTTCTCGCGCGACAATCTTTCGTTATGAAAAAGGTGATATAGAGAAACTCCCTGGTACATCTCTCGAACCTTTAGCAAAAGTTTTACAAACGACAGTGGCTTATCTCATGGGTTGGAGCGACGAATCCTCCCCTGCTGGTGTAACACCAAGCAGCGCCAATCTTGTCACAATCCACTATGCAGGCCCGGTAGCAGCACACTTTAACGCAACCTCTACCGATGTTTATGAACAGCGAACCATACCTGCTGAGTGGATTGGACGGCGCAGACCTGAAGATTTCTTTCTGGCCACGGTCAGCGGCGACAGTATGTACCCGCAGTTCCAGGACGGCGACGAAATCCTGTGCCTGCGATGCAGCGACATGGGCATTTCCGGTCGGATCGGCATTATGCTGCTGGGCGGCGATGAAGCCACTGTCAAGCGTATCGAATATAAGCCAGGCGAGGATTGGATCGATCTTATTCCCATCAATCCAGAATTCAAGCCGAGGCGTATCGAAGGTGTAGACCTGGAACAGTGCCGTGTTGTTGGCCGTGTTATCAAAGTCATTCGCACCGTAGATCAAATCTGAGGAGGACGAATATGAAAAAGCGAATATTGGCATCAATATTTTTCTGTCTGATGGTGCTATCCCTCACTGCTTGTAACAGCAATATCCCGAACGATACTAAACAGTCGGATGCGACTGCTGACGATACCAACAATGTATTTACTTCTACAGATACGAATTCTGAATTTACCCCGCTTGACATTGCAGAATCCGGTTATACGATGATAGAAGGCGGTTTCCTGTACTGCTCAGTCAAGGTTCATAACCCCAACACTGACTTAGCGGTTCTTTATCCAACTGTCCGCATTACTGCACGAGATTCCAGTGGCACATTGCTTGGCACTCAGGATCAGACACTCTCTACCATCTATCCCCAACAGGACTTCTGGTATTCTGGGCAGCTTCTCCAAGTAGATGAAGCGCCTTCTTCTGTAGAATTCACTATCGTGCAGCCTGATGACTATAATATCGTTTCCACCGCTACTCTGGAACAGTCTACGTTTACTCCTCTATTAGTTGAAAGCGTAGCTATGCACAGCGAACGCTTGGTTGGAGAAGTCGTAAACAAGAATGACTTTGACCTTGATATGATTGTTGTTGCAGCAGTATTCCGAAACGAAGACGGCGACATTATCGGCGGCGAATCTACTTTTGTCGATAAACTCCCCTCTTCTGGCAGTGTTCCGTTTGATATGCCGATTCATTCTGAATTTGCAAACTGCAATTATGAAGTATACGCCAATGGTTGGGCGTAATGCCTACCTCTACCTCTTATTAAATCAAAAGGAGTATTCTATGGGAAAAATCAGAAAGACATTTAAGATTCTTACAGAAAAGGATGACAAAAAACGCTATAAGAAGATAAAGTCGCTTAAAGAAAGTGATCTTGTTGATCTACTTGATGTGTGCATTCGCAGTATGCAGCAACATAATATTTCCGTCTCCCAGATGATTCCCTCGCATAAAATACCAAGTGACGCCAATGAGAACATAATATCTATATCTGACCAAGAAGATAAGATTGCGGCGTCTACATCTAACTAAGCTAAGAAAAAAATCCCGCCCCGGTGCTACCAACACCAGAGCGGGACATGGGGTACTGATAAACCTACCAAGCCATCAGTACCCCTATTTTACCATACTTTTTTACGGTAAGAAAGGGGTTATTTTTATGCCGAGAAAAAAACCTACACGCAAGGACAACCGCTACGAATACAAGATCACGCTCGGCCGCGACATTCACGGCAAGCCGCTGCGCAAATCCTTTTACAGCACGGTCAGCCTTGCCGATGCGAAAAAGAAAGCCGAGGAATTCCGTGTGGCCTCCGAGGTATCCGCACGGACCGGCGAAGCATTCGTCCGGAAAAGCTACAACTTTTCCCAGTGGGCGCGCAAGTGGCTCAAGACCTACAAGCAGCCGTTTGTCAGCCCCAATACGCTCCAGACCTATGAGGAGATCGTGCGGCTGTATCTGGAGCCGTACTTCGGCAGTGTCGATCTGACCGATGTGCGGCCGGTCGATGTACAGACGTTCGCCGCCATGCACAAGGGTCTGTCCGCATCGCATCTGAAGAAGATCCGTCTGTGCCTGGTGGACATCTTTGAAACGGCTATCGAGAACGACTTGTGTTACAAGAATCCGGCAAAGCGCGTGCAGTTCAGCAGTTCGGCGCACAAGCGCGTCAAGCGTGTGCTGACCGAAAAGCAGATCGCCATTGTGCGCGAGGAAGCACTCGAGGCGTTTCCCGCTGCTGCACTCCTGCTCGATACCGGTATGCGCCGCGGCGAGCTGCTGGGGACCATGTGGACGGACTTCGTGCTCGAACCGGGCAACGGCTCGCTGCACATTCAGCGCACCGTCGTTTCCGAGGTCGGCGTGCTCAAGCTGGCCGCGCCGAAGAAAAACAGCTTCCGCACCATTCCAATCTCGGACAAGTGTATCGCCCTGGTGCAGTCGCTGCCGCATGACAGCCTGTACCTGTTTCCCTCGCAGACCGGCGGTCTGCAGGATACCGACCACTTTTCTCAGCGGCTCAAGAAGTTCATGACCGGCGTGCACGAGCGGCACCCTGACATTCCGGTGCTCACCTCGCACGAGATGCGCCACACCTACGGCACCAGCCTGCGCCGGAACGGTGTGGACATCTACACGATCCAGAAGATCCTCGGCCACAAGGACATTCAGGTCACCGCCGAGATCTACGTCCACAACGAACTGGAGGAACTCCGTGCAGCCGTATTCCGCAAAAAGACAGACGACGACCGTAAGGAAACCATGTCGTAAACGCTCCCCCGTGTCGTCAGAATGTCGTCAGAAAAATCTAAGTGCATAAAAAAATACCACCGAACAGTAGTTTCGGTGGTATTTTGCTTGTTTAGCGCTTGGAGAACTGCGGTGCACGACGTGCAGCCTTCAGACCGTACTTCTTACGTTCCTTCATACGCGGATCGCGGGTCAGGAAGCCAGCAGCCTTCAGAGCTGCGCGGTACTGGTCGGAATCAGCCTGCAGCAGAGCACGAGCGATGCCGTGACGGATTGCGCCAGCCTGGCCGGTGAAGCCGCCGCCGGTTACGGTGCACTCTACGTCGAACTTGCCTTCGGTGCCGGTTACTTCGAACGGCTGACGGCAAACCATCTTCAGGGTCTCAAGACCGAAGTAGTTGTCGATGGTGCGGTTGTTGATCTTGATCTCACCGGTGCCGCCCGGGAAAAGACGAACGCGGGCAACAGAGGACTTTCTTCTGCCGGTGCCATAGAAATATGCCTTCTTAGGTGTATACATCAGTTAATCCTCCCTTACTTTTCCCAGTTCTCGGGCTTCTGAGCCTGATGATTGTGGTTCTCGCCAGCAAATACCTTCAGACGGGTAGCGGACTGACGGCCGATGGAATTCTTCGGCAGCATGCCCTTAACTGCGAGCTGCATAGCGAACTCCGGCTTCTCAGCCATCAGGGTCTTGTACTGAACTTCCTTCAGACCGCCGACCCAGCCGGTGTGATGACGATAGTACTTCTGGGTGAGCTTCTTACCGGTCAGAACCGCCTTGTCAGCGTTGACGATGATTACGAAATCGCCGCAGTCAACATGGGGAGTGAACGTGGTCTTGTGCTTGCCGCGAAGCAGCATTGCAGCGGTTGCAGCAGTACGGCCCAGCGGCTTGCCAGCTGCGTCCAGTACATACCACTTACGCTCGACATTTTCTGCCTTAGCCATAAAAGTAGACATGGTTTTTTCCTCCGTTTATATATATCAAAAATACTTTGACAACTGATTGATCGCTCGAAACGAGCATATTTATTAAAACACATCATTTTGCGCAAGTCAAGCGAAATTTTAAAAAAATATCTGCAATCCAATACATTCTCTTGTTTTCTCTTTTAATCTCTCTCATACTCCCGAATACTCACTTTGCATTTCATTTTTTGCATTTGCGATTTTTGACGTTTTCTGATAAATTTTAATATGTACGATCAAAAAGGAGACTGTTATGCAGAAAATGCTTTCCTATGTCCGCCGTGCGGTGGACCATTACCATATGATAGATGAGGACGACAGGATTGCGGTCGGCGTTTCCGGCGGCAAGGACTCGCTCGCGCTGCTCGTGGCGCTCAGCCAGCTGAGCCGCTTTTATCCGCACCATTTTACAGTCGTGGCTATTACATTGGAGATGGGCTATGATGAGATGGACTTCTCCCCTGTGCAGACGCTGTGCGACAAGCTGGGCGTCGAGTACATCCGCGTCCCCACCCAGATTGGCCCTATCGTGTTTGATATCCGCCACGAAGAAAACCCCTGCTCGCTCTGTGCCAAGCTGCGCCGCGGCGCTCTGCACGATGCCGCCCGCAAGGCAGGCTGCAGCAAGGTTGCGCTCGGCCATCACTTTGACGATGTAGTCGAGACCTACATGCTTTCCTTATTTTATGAAGGCCGCATTTCGTGCTTTTCGCCGGTAACCTACCTCGACCGCGCCGACATCACGCTCATTCGTCCGCTGCTGTATGTGCCGGAGCATTATGTGCGCTCGTTCGCCAAACGGCACGAGCTGCCTATCGTGCACAATCCGTGTCCGGCGGACGGCAACACCAAGCGACAGGAGATCAAGGATTTGCTGAAAAGTCTCGAAAAGACCATGCCCGGTGTACGCGAGCGCATTTTCGGCGCCATGCAGCGCTACCCGCTCGAGGGTTGGGAACCCGACAAGACCCGCCGCGATTACAAATGATCTGTTCCCTTTATAAAAAGAAAGGAGATGAGAACCATGATCCAGATTGGCTTTTGCGACGACGATCCCAGCGTGCTCGATGAACTGCACGAGCTGCTCGGCAGCTACCGTGCGGAACACAACGCCGATATCGCCCCGACAGCCTTCCAAAGCCCGTTCGAGCTGCTGGCGTCCATCGAAAAGGGCGCACGCTTTGATATTCTGCTGCTCGATGTGCTCATGCCCGGCGAAAACGGCATCGAAGCCGCCCGCGAGATCCGTCAGTACGACTCCAACGTGAAGATCATCTTTCTCACCTCATCCGCAGAGTTTGCCGTGCAGTCGTATACGGTGGGCGCGTATTTCTATCAGCTCAAGCCGATCTGGCCGGAAAGCTTCTTCCGGCTGATGGATTCGGTCATTGCCGCCTGCTCGCGTGAGAGCAGCGCCAGCCTGATTCTGCGCTGCAGAACCGGCATCACACGCGTTGAACTGGATAAGCTGGAATACTGCGAGGTCATCCGCCGTTCCCTGCTGCTGCACAAGACTGACGGCACTGTGCTCGAGGCCGCCGGCAGCATGGACAGCCTGTGCGAAAGCCTTGCCGAACACAGGAATTTTCTGCGCATTCACCGCTCCTACCTTGTAAATTTAGAGCATATCCAGATGATCACGCCGAAAACGCTTGTTATGTCCAGCCGCGCCGAGCTGCCCATTCCGCGCGGACGCTACAACGACATCAAGGATGCGTACCTTGAACACGCCTTTCAGAAAGAGCAGGTGTTCCTGACATGATCGCACTCGCTGTTGACCTTTGCAACTCCGTTGCCGTTACGCTGTTCGGCATCGCACTCTCTGCAGCATTCTGCAATATCCACTGGACGCCCAAGGCGAAAAAGCGCATGCTGCTGTACACACTGATGATCTTCTGCCTGTCCGGCATCGCCTACCTCGGTGTGGACCCGGGCTTCGGACGCTATCTGTATCCGCTGCACACCCACCTGCCGCTTGTGCTCGCGCTGTGCTCGCTCAGTCATGAACGCCTGTGGCCGGTGATTTCCGTGCTGACGGCGTACCTGTGCTGTCAGCTGCGGCGCTGGCTGGCGCTGATCGCGGTCGCTATCTTCTCCGGCGGAGACACCATGCAGTACGCTGTGGAAATGATCGTCACCGTGCCGCTGCTCATTCTGCTGCTCAAGACCGCACCTGCCATCCGGTCGGTGTCGCAGTATTCGCTGGCGGTGCAGTGTCAGTTCGGCATTGTGCCCGCGGTGTACTATGCGTTTGACTATGCCACCCGCGTTTACACCGACCTGCTGTTCTCCGGTTCGGCCGTAGTCGTGGAGTTCATGCCGTTCGTATGCAGTGCGGCGTACCTGCTGTTCCTGATTCACATTTCCAGAGAGCAGCACGCGCGGCTGCGTTTGGAGGAGCTGAAAAGCAATCTTGACCTGCAGGTGCATCAAGCCGTCCGTGAGATTGAAGCACTGCGTATCTCTCAGCAGAAAACCCGCACCTACCGGCATGATCTGCGGCATCATCTGCAGTACATCACCGCCTGCATCGAGAATGAGCAGTATGAGCAGGCACTGCAGTACATTCACTCCATCAGCGAGGAAATCGAAGCCAGCCGCGTGACCGTTTACTGCGAAAACGAGGCCGCAAACCTGATTCTCTCATCGTTTGCCGACCGCGCCAAGGCGCAGAGCATCCTGCTTGCGGTGCATGCCGTGCTGCCCAATCAGCTGCCGCTTGCCGAGAGCGACCTGTGCGTGCTGCTCTCCAACGCGCTTGAGAATGCGATTCACGCATGCAGCGAGCGCGCGGACGGCATTCCCGGACACATCGAGGTGCAGACATACGAAAAAGCCGGAAAGTTCTTCCTGCAGGTTGTCAACGACTGCACGCAGCCGGTGCAGTTCAGCCACGGCGTGCCGGTCTCCGACTGCGCCGGACACGGCATCGGCGTGCACAGCATTTGCAGCATTGTCGAGCGCTACGGCGGCGTATACAGCTTTTCGGTCAGGAATCAGCAGTTTATCCTGCGAATTTCACTTTAATAATTGCATAAGAAAAAACGCTCTGTTTTCACAGAGCGTTTTCTTATAAACAGTAGCAAACACCGTGCAGAACTGTAGTTCCGCCGACAGCATTTTATCTCTTATTGGAGCGCTTCCAGATACGCATCTTCTCCGCTTCCTGAATCAGCTGCTCACGGAAATCCGGATGCGCAACCGAGATCAGAGCCTCCGCACGCTGCCATGCAGTCAGACCCTTGAGGTTTACCTTGCCGTACTCGGTGACAAACCAGTGCGCGCACGGACGGGCATCGGTAACGACCGAGCCGTTCTCGAGCGTCGGACGAATACGGCTCTCGAGCGTGCCGTCCTTCTTCTTAAAGGTGGACGAGCAGCAGATGAAGCTCTTGCCGCCCTTGGACAGATACGCGCCCAGAACGAAGTCCAGCTGGCCGCCTGCACCGGAAATCTGCTTGATACCGGCACTTTCTGCGTTCATCTGGCCGAACAGATCCACATCCACGATATTGTTGATGGAAATGAAGTTGTCGATCTGTGCGATGGTGCGCGCATCGTTAGTATAGGATACCGGTGCAGACATGCACTCCGGATTATCATTTACAAAATCGTACAGCTTCTGGGTGCCTGCGCCGAACGCGAACACCTGACGGCCGCGGTCGATGGCCTTCTTCGAGCCGTTGATCTTGCCTGCACGGGAGATGTCAACGAATGCGTCAACGTACATTTCAGTATGAACGCCGAGGTCCTTCAGGTCA
This sequence comes from Butyricicoccus sp. AF18-9LB, assembly GCF_027684505.1. NCBI lineage: Bacteria > Bacillati > Bacillota > Clostridia > Eubacteriales > Butyricicoccaceae > Butyricicoccus > Butyricicoccus sp. AF18-9LB. The sequence continues at coordinate 72,074 of NZ_JAQCWA010000009.1, read as the reverse complement.
GACTCCGCGATCATCGAGCCTACGGTATTCGGCATGCCGCCGATGCCCAGCTGCAGGCAGGCGCCGTTCGGGATTTCCTCCACGATCAGCTTTGCAACCGCCTTATCAACCTCGGTCGGCTCGCCGCCTGCGCCCATCTGCGGCATTTCGGTGTCGCTCTCAACGATCATATCCACCTGCGAAATGTGAATGCCGTCCTCAAAGCCGCCGAGGCAGCGCGGCATATACTTGTTAACCTCAACGATGATAACATCGGATACATCGCAGATGGCTTTGAGGTGCGAAGCCTGCGGACCGAAGCTGAACCAGCCATGTGCGTCCATCGGCGCCACCTGAATCATGGCTACATTGACATGACGGACGTTCTCGCGGTACCAGCGCGGCATCTCGGAGTAGCGCAGTGCGCTGTAAAAGCCGAAGCCCTCCATGCATGCCTTGCGCTCAATGCCGGACATGTGCCACGAGTTCCAGGTGATCTTGTCAGCTGCATCCGGAATATCGAATACCGCCGGTCGGCGCATGAGTACACCGCCGCGGAAGTTTACGTCCTCCAGCTCGCCCATGCGGGCAGCAAGTGCCTTGTCCAGTGCAACAGGCGTACCCGTACACCAGCCGTAGTCTACCCAGTCACCCGATTTAACAACTTTAACGGCTTCGTCCGCCGTTGTCAGCTTCTGCTGATACAGTGCAGTATAATCCACGCTGATTCCCTCCGTCTTACTTGTTCTTCATTGTTTATTCTTTAACAATCATGCTTACTTATGATTATAATCTCTTTTGGGGTACAGGTCAACACAGGTTCGCAAAAAAGAGTGAGAATCCATTCAAACCGCTCCCCGCCCTCTTTTCCTTATATTTCACCCTGTTATTTTAATTTTTGCACAAAATACCGCCCGCTTACCCTTCAAAAATACTGAAAATCCGCATGAAAATCAGGGGTTGATTTTCTGCGCTAAAGTGTTATAATAGTAAACAAGATATGAACTGAATTACAGGAGGTTTTCTAAAAATGAAGACGAAGAAACTTCTTGCACTGCTGATGGCAGGCGCAATGAGTGTATCCATGCTGTCCGGCTGCGGCGGCTCTGCTGCCAAGACCGACGACTCGAGCGCCGATGCGGCTGACACCTCAACTTCCGCTGAGAGCGATATTGATTATGTAAAGAGCAACGGCAAGCTGGTCATCGGCATCACGGATTTCGCACCGATGGATTATAAGGAAGACGGCTCGGACGAGTGGGTCGGCTTTGACGCGGACATGGCAAAGGCTTTCGCAGAGAGCCTGGGCGTAAAAGCTGAGTTCATCGAGATCAACTGGGACAACAAGATCATGGAGCTGGATTCCAAGGGCGTTGACGCTGTTTGGAACGGCATGACCCTGACCGATGAGGTCAAGACCTCCATGAACTGCTCCGACCCGTATGCAACCAACGCACAGGTTGTTGTTGTTCCGTCCGACAAGGCTGACGCTGCCAAGGACATCGAGTCCATCAAGGATATGACCTTCGCTGTTGAGTCTGGTTCCGCCGGTGAGGCTGCTGCACAGGCTGCCGGTCTGAATGCAACTGCAGTTCAGTCTCAGGCTGACGCACTGATGGAGGTTGCCGCAGGCACCTCTGATGCCTGCGTGATCGACCTGCTGATGGCAGGCGCTATGATCGGCGAGGGCACCAGCTACCCGAACCTGACCTACACCGTAAACCTCAACGAGGCCAACGGCGAGGAGGACGAGAACTACGTTGTAGGCTTCCGCAAGGGTTCTGATCTGACCGAAGCATTCAACAACTTCTACAAGGGCGCCCACAAGGACGGCGTTGTTCTTTCCTTCGCCCAGAAGTACGGCGTACAGGAAGCAATCGTAGATCCGGAGGCTTAATCTCCCATCCCCCAGTTAATATAAGGCAGAAGGCGGACTACCGTCTTCTGCCTTATGTGTCAAAGGAAATAAAGTAAAAAAGAGGTAAAGAGGAAACGACATGTTTGCCAATGTAACACTCAGCCTGATGGGCGGCTTTGTTACCACCGTACAGCTTTTCTGCCTGACGCTGGTATTCGCTCTGCCGCTCGGCCTGCTTATCAGCTTCGGCTCGATGAGCCGCATTACACCGCTGCGCGCACTCATTAAAATCATCGTCTGGATCGTCCGCGGCACGCCGCTTATGCTCCAGATCATCATCATTTTCTACGGTCCTGCCCTGCTGTGGGATATTTCCCTGCCGCGCTTCACCGCTGCGCTGGTGGCGTTCGTCATCAACTACGCCTGCTACTTCTCGGAAATCTTCCGCGGCGGCATTCAGGGTATCCCGAGTGGTCAGTATGAGGCCGGTCAGGTGCTCGGCATGACCAAGAGCCAGATCTTCTTCAAGGTAACGCTGCTGCAGGTCATCAAGCGCGTTATCCCGCCGATGGGCAACGAGTTTATCAACCTTGTTAAAGATACCGCTCTGGCGCGTACCATCGCGGTATACGAGGTGCTGTGGATGGGCGAAAAGTTCATCAAGAGCGCCGGTATCATCTGGCCGCTGTTCTACACCGCCGTATTCTACCTGCTGTTCAACGGTATTCTGACCCTGCTGTTCGGCTGGATCGAAAAGAAAATGGATTACTTTAAATAAGGAGGAGCCGTTATGCCTATTCTGGAGGTACAGCACCTTTATAAGAACTTCGGCTCTACCAAGGTGCTTAAAGACATCAGTTTTACATTGGAGCGCGGCAAGGCGCTTGCCATCATCGGCTCGTCCGGTTCGGGCAAGACCACGCTGCTGCGCTGCCTGAATTTTCTCGAAACCCCGAATGAGGGTAAGATCATCGTAAACGGCGAGACACTGCTCGACGCTGCCGACCATGCCGCCAAGAGCGATGCGCAGATTCGCAAGAACCGTCTGCACTTCGGCATGGTGTTCCAGTCGTTCAATCTGTTCCCGCAGTACACCGCACTCGAGAACGTCATGCTCGCTCCCCTGCTGCAGGCCAAGGAACGCCCGGACTACAAGCAGAGAAAACGCGAGATTCACGAGCAGATCGAGCACCGCGCCATCGAGCTGCTCGAGATGATGAGCCTCGAGGGCCGCATGAGCCACTATCCGCACCAGCTGTCCGGCGGTCAGCAGCAGCGCGTTGCCATTGCGCGTGCGCTCGCGCTCAAGCCCGATATCCTGTGCTTCGACGAGCCAACCTCGGCGCTCGACCCCGAGCTGACCGGCGAGGTGCTGCGCGTTATCCGCTCACTGGCGGACCAGCACACCACCATGATCATCGTCACCCACGAGATGGCGTTTGCCCGCGATGTGGCCGATCATGTCGTGTTCATGGACGGCGGCACCATCGTTGAGGAGGGCACGCCGACAGAGGTATTTGAAAATACACATAACGAGCGAACCCGCGCATTTTTGAGCCGTTTTTCGCAAAACAGCTAAAGAACGGAAATTTATACAAAAACTTTTCGGTACTTTTCACCATTACCCCATTTACAAATCACAATAAATACGTTAAAATAGTCCCGTAATAAGATTGCGGGACTTTTTATTGTCTTTTTGTACAGGTTTAGTTGGTCAATTTTTGATGAAATTATTGTTTGTTTGTGTTGAAGTTTTGGCGCAAATTTGCTACAATAAGAACACAGGAAAAAACCACCCTGTAAAATCATGTAATAAAAAGCCGCACGGCCTTTTATAAAATTTTTGATTGGAGATGTTTCTACTATGGCTATGGATGCTTTCAGCGCCTCCCTGATGAAGGACAAGAGAGAGATCGTCATTGCCCCGACTATTTACAAGTTTGACACCTTTGGTGCTTTCGCTGAGGAGTTCAAGCTGGGCGAGCGCGACGTCGTTCTGACCAACGAATTCATCTACAAGCCCTTCATGGAAGAGCTTGGCCTCAAGAGCAAGTTCGTATTCCAGGAGAAGTTCGGCGCAGGCGAGCCTTCCGAGGCTATGATCGAGACCATGTACGAGGCTATTCCGTACGATTCCTACGACCGCGTAATCGCAGTAGGCGGCGGTGCTATCATGGACCTTTGCAAGCTGCTCGGCTGCAAGCGCCCGACCTCCGTACATGAGCTGTACTTCAAGCGCGAGCCTGTTGTACATGAGAAGGAAGTTATCGCTATCCCGACCACCTGCGGTACCGGTTCTGAGGTTACCAACATTTCTGTTGCTATCGTTAAGGACGAGAAGGACGGCAAGCTGACCGGCGGCGATACCAAGCTCGGCCTGGTTTCCGACGACATCATCCCGAACAAGGTTTGCCTGGTTCCGGATCTGCTTAAGACCCTGCCGTACAAGCCGTTCGCAGCATCCGCTATCGATGCTCTGATCCACGCTACCGAGTCTTTCCTGTCCCCGCACCGCAAGACTGTTACCTCCGAGATGTTCTCCGTTAAGGCTATGGAGATGATCCTCGAGGGCTTCCGCCGCATCGCTCTGGAAGGCCCGGACGCTCGTATGGATTACCTCGGCGAGTTCGTTCACGCTTCCCTGTTCGCAGGCATCGCATTCCTGAAGGCTGGCTGCGCTACCGTTCACGGTATGTCCTTCCCGCTCGGCGGCACCTACCACGTTCCGCACGGCGAGTCCAACTACGCTCTGTTCGGCAAGATCCTCGAGATGTACGACGAGTACGAGCCGGCTGGCGAGCTGGGCAAGTTCAAGGAGATCGTTGCTCGCTGCCTGGGCTGCACCAAGGAAGACGCTCTGCGCACCCTGAACGTAACCCTGGAGAAGGTTCTGCACCTGAAGCCGCTGCATGAGTACGGCTTCAAGGAAGAGGACGTTAAGGCATTTGCACTGTCTGTTGATGCAAACCAGCAGCGTCTGATCACCAACTCTTACCGTCCGTGGAGCATCGAGCTCAGCGAGCGCGTATACAAAGAGTGCTTCTAATTTCCGTATGTAACGCCTGAATAGGGCGGGGAGTCCCGTCTCCCCGCCCTGTTTTCTTTATTCATGTTATGTGCACCAAATTGTAATGAGAAAGGATACTTGATCACTTATGATGACCAAAGACCAGTACATTGAATCCTTGCGCAAGCTGAACCTCAACCTGTATATGTTCGGCAAGAAGGTAGAGAACCCGGTTGACGACCCGGTTATCCGTCCTTCCCTGAACTCCTTCGCCGCTACCTACGAGCTGGCTGAGGACCCGCAGTATCAGGATCTGATGACTGCTACCTCCCACATCTCCGGCAAGAAGATCAACCGCTTCACCCACATGCATCAGTCTACCGACGACCTGATCAAGAAGGTTAAGATGCAGCGTCTGCTCGGTCAGAAGACCGCAGCCTGCTTCCAGCGCTGCGTAGGCATGGACGCTATGAACGCTGTATTCTCCTCCACCTACGAGATCGACGAGGCTTGCGGCACCAAGTACCACGAGAACTTCCTCAAGTTCCTGACCCGCGTACAGGACGAGGATCTCGCAGTTGACGGCGCTATGACCGACGTTAAGGGCGACCGTTCCCTCGCTCCGTCCAAGCAGGCTGACCCGGATCTGTTCCTGCACGTTGTAGAGCGCACCGCTGACGGCGTATACGTTACCGGCGCTAAGGCTCACCAGACCGGCTTTGTAAACTCTCACGAGGTTCTGGTAATGCCGACCATCTCCATGCGTGAGGGCGACGAGGACTACGCTATCTCCTTCGCTGTACCGACCGATTCCAAGGGCATCACCCTGATCTACGGCCGTCAGTCCTGCGACACCCGCAAGATGGAAGAGTACAACGACATCGACGTTGGCAACAAGGTATACGGCGGCCACGAAGTTCTCGTTATCTTCGACCGCGTATTCGTTCCGAACGACCGCATCTTCCTCAACGGCGAAGTTAAGTTTGCCGGCATGATCGTAGAGCGTTTCGCAGGCTATCACCGTCAGTCTTACGGCGGCTGCAAGGTCGGCGTAGGCGACGTTCTGATCGGCGCTACCGCTCTGGCTGGCGAGATGGCTGGCTCCTCCAAGGCTTCCCACGTTAAGGACAAGCTGATCGAGATGACCCACCTGAACGAGACCCTGTACTGCTGCGGTATCGCTTGCTCCTCTCAGGGCACCAAGACCAAGGCAGGCAACTACCTGATCGACCTGCTGCTGGCTAACGTCTGCAAGCAGAACGTTACCCGCTTCCCGTACGAGATCGCTCGTCTGGCACAGGATCTGGCAGGCGGCCTGATGGTAACCCAGCCGTCCGAGGCTGATTACCGCAACCCGGAGCTCAAGCCGTACATCGAGAAGTACCTCAAGGGCGTTGCTTCCGTTCCGACCGAGGACCGTATGCGTCTGCTGCGCCTGATCGAGAACATGACCATGGGTACTGCAGCTGTCGGCTATCTGCCGGAGTCCATGCACGGTGCAGGCTCGCCGCAGGCTCAGCGCATCATGATTGCCCGTCAGTCCAACCTTGAAATGAAGAAGGAACTGGCAAAGAAGATTGCTCGCATCAAGTAATCTCTGAGCAAACTATAGGCACTCATGGAGCACCCGTGAGTGCCTGTGTTTGCGTTATACCATACTGTTTCCATATGGAAACATCTTGAAAGGGGTTGTGCGCCTTGCTGCGCTGCACGGTAAAATTCTGCGGCGGCTGCAATCCGCGCTATGAGCGCGGAGACGCCTACAAGGCGATTTGCGCTGCCCTTCAGGACACCGCCTCATTCTCCTATCCGGAGGACGGTGTTCCTTATGACGTACTGCTGATCCTGCGCGGCTGCACCGGCTGCCCGTATCTCTATGAGGAGATCGAGGCCGCGCACCGTGTTGTTGTTGCCGCGGCGGATGAGATTCCGCAGGCGATAGATAGAATCAGGTCTTTCACGTCACAGGCGTGACCACTGTAAAACCGGTCGCACTATTATCAGGAGGATTGATAAACATGAAGAAAGTAAGCATCATCACCGCGGAGGAAGCTGCTCTGAAGGTTCAGGACGGCGATACCATTGCTACCGGCGGTTTCGTATCCTGTGCTTGCCCGGAGACCCTTTCCAAGGCTCTCGAGAAGCGTTTTCTTGAGACCGGCCACCCGCAGAACCTGACCCTGTTCTTTGCAGCCGGTCAGGGCCACCGCGATGGCACCGGCGGTGACCATTACGGCCATGAAGGCATGGTTAAGCGCGTTATCGGCGGCCACTGGGACCGTGCTCCGAAGCTCGGCGAGCTGGCTCTGAACAACAAGATCGAGGCTTACAACCTGCCGCAGGGCGTTATCTCGCACATGTACCGCGATATCGCTGCTCACAACATCGGCACCATCACTCACGTTGGCCTGAAGACCTTCGCTGACCCGCGCAACGGCGGCGGCAAGCTGAACGACGTTACCAAGGAAGATCTGGTAAAGATCGTTAACATCGAGGGTCAGGAGCGCCTGCTGTACAAGGGCTTCCCGATCAACGTTGTATTCCTGCGTGCTTCCTACTGCGATGAGTACGGCAACTGCACCGTACATCGTGAGATCGGTCCTCTGGACGTAACTGCTATGGCTCAGGCCTGCAAGAACTCCGGCGGCAAGGTAATCGTTCAGGTTGAGAAGATCGTACAGGGCGGCTCTCTGGACCCGAAGCTGGTTGCTATCCCGGGCATCTATGTTGACTCTGTTGTAGTCGGCACCGAGGAGGAGAACATGCAGTGCCTCGGCATGCCGTACGACGGCGCGCTGACCGGCGAGTTCCGCATCCCGGTTGACGCTATCCCGCCGATCCCGATGGACGCTAAGAAGATCATCGCCCGCCGCGCTGCTATGGAGCTGCCGCAGGACGCTATCGTAAACCTCGGCACCGGCGCACCGGAGAAGATCGCTAACGTAGCTGCTGAAGAAGGCATCTCCGACAAGATGACCCTGACCGTTGAGGCAGGCTCCATCGCAGGTGTACCGTACGGCGGCACCCAGTTCGGCGCTGCTGCCAACGCACAGTGCATCATCCCGCACAACGTACAGTTCGACTTCTATCAGGGCGGCGGCCTTGACGTTGCATTCCTCGGCCTGGCTGAGACTGCTCCGAACGGCGACCTGAACGTATCCAAGTTCGGCACCCGTCTGGCAGGTGCAGGCGGCTTCATCGACATCACCCAGAACGCCAAGAAGGTTGTTTACTGCGGCACCTTCACTGCAAAGGGCCTCAAGACTGAGTGCAAGGACGGCAAGCTCGTTATCACCCAGGAAGGCGCTAAGAAGAAGTTCGTTAAGCAGGTTGAGCACATCACCTTCTCCGGCGATTACGCTAACGAGGTACATCAGCCGGTTCTGTACATCACCGAGCGCTGCGTATTTGAGCTGCGTCCGGAAGGCGTTACCCTGACCGAGATCGCTCCGGGCATCGACCTGCAGACCCAGATCCTCGACCAGATGGAATTCGTTCCGAAGATGGCTGACGAGATCAAGACCATGGACGCTCGCATCTTCCGTGACGAGCTGATGGGTCTGGCTAACGACTGATCAATTCTATTTGTGCAGATTATGCAAACGGAAACCGGCCTTTTCATATAATTTTACAGAATCGACCAGTTTCCCTTGCATTCTGCCGAATGGTTTGATAAAATATTAACGAACTCAAGAAAATCGAGTTTCCATCACCATGCGGCGGCATAGTTTTTTCGCCGCATCAGTAGAAAAGGAGAAACAGCTAAATGAACGTTTACATCTGTTCCGCTGCCCGTACTGCAATCGGCACTTACGGCGGCACCCTCCGCGATGTACACTCCTCCGAGCTTGGCACCGCTGCTGCAAAGGCAGCTATCGAGCGTGCAGGCGTTGACAAGGAAGCAATCGACGAGGTTCTGTTCGGTCAGGTACTGCAGGGCGGCGTAGGCCAGAACGTAGCACGTCAGGTTTGCCTGAAGTCCGGTCTGCCGATCACCACCCCGGCTATGACCCTGAACAAGGTTTGCGCTTCCTCCATGCGTGCCATCTCCCTCGGCACCCAGATCATCCGTTCCGGCGAGAACAAGATGATGCTGGTAGGCGGCTGCGAGTCTATGTCCGGTGCTCCGTACATCTCCCGCGATACCCGCTGGGGTGCTCGCATGGGCGACAAGAAGCTGGTCGATATGATGGTATACGACGGCGTATTTGATGTATTCAACCAGTACCACATGGGCATCACTGCAGAAAACGTAGCTGAAAAGTACGGCATCACCCGCGAAATGCAGGACGAGATCGCTCTCGCTTCCCAGCAGAAGGCAGCTGCTGCCATCGCTAACGGCCGCTTCAAGGACGAGATCGTTCCGATCGAAGTTAAGAAGAAGAAGGAAACCGTTATCTTTGATACCGACGAGCATGTAAAGCCGAACACCACTCTGGAGATCCTCGGCAAGCTGCGCCCGGCATTCAAGAAGGACGGCGGCACCGTAACCGCAGGCAACGCTTCCGGCATCAACGATGCAGGCGCTGCAATGATCATCGCTTCCGAGGAGTTCGTTAAGGCAAACGGCCTCAAGCCGCTGGCTAAGGTTCGTGCCTGGGGCTCTGTAGGCTGCGATCCGTCCATCATGGGCGTAGGTCCGATCGAGTCCACCCGTCAGGCTCTGTCCCGCGCAGGTCTGACCGTTGCTGACCTCGACCTGATCGAGTCCAACGAGGCATTTGCTGCACAGGCTGCTGCTGTTAACCGTGAGCTTGGCTTTGATATGGACAAGGTTAACGTAAACGGCGGCGCAATCGCTCTGGGTCACCCGATCGGTGCAGCCGGCTGCCGCATCACCACCACCCTGATCCACGAAATGATCAAGCGCGACCTGACCATCGGTCTGGCTACCATGTGCATCGGCGGCGGTATGGGCGAAGCTATCATCGTTGAGCGCGACGAGCTCTGCAAGTAAGTCTTGCTATAGGGGGCTTCAAAAGCCCCCTATATACCAAAATCAGTTCCGTAGAAACTGATTTTGGATACCCGAACGACGCCGCCCACGGCGGCTGGGTCGGGGTGTAAAAAACCACGCGCATGTCGCGGGTTTTTACGAACAGGAACGAGTTCCTGTTCTATTTGATTGCAAACATCCTTTGGATGTTTGATGGCCTCCGAATAGAGGTCAGCCTTGAGCGTTTTACGCTCATAGCACATATTCTGAAAGGAAGTCTTAAAAATGACTGACGTAGTAATCGAAAAAAAGGGTCATGTTGCGATCGTTAAGATCGAGCACATGAAGGCTATGAACGCTCTGTCCACCGACATGTACGCACAGCTGGAAGAGGCATTCGACGAGCTGGCTAAGGATCTGGACGACGTTTATGCAGTAGTTCTGACCGGTTCTTCCACCGTTAACAAGAAGGGCAAGACCGTTAACTCCTTCGTTGCAGGCGCTGACATCTCCGAGATGGCTACCAAGACCTGTGCAGAAGGCAAGCTGTTCGGCAACGAGTCCAACCGCGTTTGCTGGAAGATCGAGAACTTCAAGCGTCCGGTTATTGCTGCCATCAACGGCTTCTGCCTCGGCGGCGGCTGCGAGCTGGCTATGTCCTGCGACATCCGTCTCGCTTCCGAGAACGCTTCCTTCGGTCAGCCTGAAGTTGGTCTGGGCATCACCCCGGGCTGCGGCGGCACCCAGCGTCTGGCTCGCTTCGTAGGCGCAGGCAAGGCTAAGGAAATGCTGTACACCGCTCGCGCTAACTACACCGCTCAGGACGCTCTGGACATGGGCCTGGTTAACTACGTATATCCGCTGGAGAACCTGCTCGATGAGGCTGTAAAGCTGGCTGAGGAGATCGCTGCTCAGGCTCCGATCGCTGTTTCTCTGGTTAAGGAAGCTGTAAATGTTGGCATGCAGACCGACCTGAACTCCGCTCTGAAGTTCGAGGGCAACTGCTTCGCACAGTGCTTCGCTACCGAGGATCAGAAGTACGGCATGGCTTACTTCCTGGACAAGAACCGCGACAAGCCGGCTAAGGAATTCAAGAATAAGTAAGCATTGAGACAGTCGGACCGCACAATTCAAAACCAGATTGTGCGGTTTTGACTAATCAATATTCGCAATACCTGTTCATCCATCCGCAAAGAGTGAGAGAGAGGTTAATTTAGCATGAAAGTTTGTGTATTCGGCGCTGGCAACATGGGCGCACGCATCACTGAGGTATTTCTGAACGCAGGTCATGACGTTACCATGATCGACATCAAGCCGGAGTTCACCGAGCGCGGCAAGACCGTTATCACACACGATTACGAGTTCCTCGTAAGCAAGGGCAAGATGACCGCAGAGCGCAAGGACGAGCTGCTCGCTTCCCTCAAGACCTCGGTTGACCGCAAGGACGCTGCCGATGCTGACTTCATCATGGAAGTTATTCTGGAGCGCATGGATCTGAAGAAGGACCTGCTGGAGGATCTGGACAAGATCTGCCCCGCTCACACCATCTTCGCTTCCAACACTTCCGGTCTGTCCATCACCGAGATGGCTGCCTGCATCCCGCACCGTTCGGATAAGTTCATCGGCTGCCACTTCTTCAACCCGGCTCAGATCATGAAGCTGGTTGAGGTTACCCGCGCGATCCAGACTTCGGACGAAACCTTCCAGACCGCATTTGACCTGATGGCATCCCTGGGCAAGACCCCGGTTGCCGTTAAGGAAGGTCCCGGTTTCGTTGTAAACCGCATCCTGATCCCGATGATGAACGAGGCAATGGGTATCGTTGCTGACGGCATCGCTTCCCCTGCTGATGTCGACGTTGCCATGCAGCTTGGCGCAGGCATGAAGTCCGGCCCGCTGCACACCGCTGACCTTGTTGGCCACGACGTAAACCTCGCAATCATGGAGACGCTGTACCGCGAGACCGGCGACCCGAAGTACCGTCCGCATCCGCTGATGCGTCAGATGGTTCGTGCCGGCTGGCTGGGCGTTAAGACCGGCAAGGGCTTCTTCGACTATGATGGTCCTTTCGGCAAGGAGATCGTGAAGAAGTAATCGCTTTGCAATATAAAAAGCATCTGTGCTTCGGCATAGATGCTTTTTTATATTCTCAGTCTGTAAATTTTTTTCACACATTGCACAAATAGTGCAAGTAATGTTTATTTAATTCGCCAATTTTTGTCATAAGCTATGGTAATTTTTTAACATACACGATATAATATTAACTGTATGGGAAATATAATCTAACCAATGCTGCAGAGGCGGTAAATGCTGCCAAATCGCCGCACAATGCCGCAAGAACAGCATATCTGGTTCGGTTTAAACCAAGGTGCCCGCTGTACACGCTGATCGTGTACAGACTGGTTTCCGAGGCTCCCAGCATCACTGCGGCCACGCGTCCGGCATAGCTGTCCGGTCCGCAGCGTCGTATAATTTCACTGCCCATTGCCAGTCCCCCTCCTCCGCTGATCGGCTTCAGCAGGGTCAGGACTGTGCATTCTTTCGGTATGCCCAGTATACGCAGTGCGGGCGCGAGCACGCTTGCCGCAATATCAACGGCACCTGAGGCGCGCAGCATGAACACGACTGTCAGCATCCCGACCATAACAGGCAGTATCTGCACCGCGGTTTTCAAACCGACGGCTGCACCGCGCAGAAAAGTTGGAAATACGTCCACGCCTTTGCACAGCGCATACAGGCTGATTCCTGCCAAAAGTGCCGGAATGAGCGCGTTCTGCAAAATCTGCAATCATCTCCCTCCTTGTATTATTTCCCTTGCTTGGAAATTTTTTGATGATTGTTTGCTTATTCGACAAATTTCTTGCTTTTCATGTGTGATAATACTACTTGTAAGGCGCACTTACCTGTCCCGCTATTCCCCATCCGGAAAAAATGGACGCAGCAGTTTACTGCTGAGCAGCACCGCCGCAACGGAAGCCGCAGAAGCTCCCCACACCGGCAGCATAATATCAAATGGCGCGTGTGCTCCGCAAGCCGCACGAACCGCCGCCACCGTAGACGGAATCAGCTGAATTGAGGTTGCATTCAGCACGATCAGCGTCAGCACGGTATCCGGCGCTCCGCTCCGCCCTGCAAGAACATACAGCCGCTCTGACGCACGCAATCCCAACGGCGTTGCCGCGTTGGATAACCCCAGCAAATTTGCCGTTACATTGGCGCTTACTGCTTCCATCGCCTGCTTATCCTGCGATGCACTTCCGAACAAGGGACGCAGAACAGGTGCCATCAGACGGGACAGCCGCTCTGCCAGTCCGGAAGCCTGCAGCAGCTCCATCACACCGCTCCAGAAGCACATCAGCCCGGTGATACTGATCGCCAGCGTAATCGCTTCCGAAGCCCCTGTGGGTACCGCTGCCGTAACCTCTGCCAGCCTGCCCGTGACCGCACCGCATAGCAGCGCCATACAAAGGAACACCGTCCAGATAACGGACAGCATATCGTGTTCCCCCCTTCCGTCCAACATCCCAAGTGAGTGGGATTTGGTAATACATTTTTTATGATGAAGAAATGGAGTGTGTTGAAAATGAAATCCACCGGTATTGTTCGTAAGGTTGATGAACTTGGTCGCATCGTGCTCCCGATTGAGCTGCGCCGCACTATGGGCATCGAAGTAAAGGACGCTCTGGAAATCTACGTTGACGGCGATCATATCGTCCTCAAGAAGTACGAGCCGTCCTGCGTATTCTGCGGTAACGCAAAGGACATTATCCACTTCAAGGGTAAGAATGTCTGCAGCGATTGCGCACATGAGCTCGGTCTGCTTTAAACCTTTACATAGCAACACTGCCACGCTGCTTCTGTTTGCCGACTTTCCGCTTGGAAAGTCGGTTTTTTTATTTTTCACCGCGTCGCTGCGCCGCTTCGGCGCGGTATTTCGCCTGTGTTGCTCTGCCGCCGCGTATGTGCCGCTCCTGCTTGTTCACCTGCAGAACGGTCTGTACGCGCTCATACAGCTCGGTATTCAGCTTTTGCAGGCGCGTTGTGATATCCTTATGTACGGTTGACTTGGATATTCCGAACCGTGCCGCAGTCTGCCGCACGGTGGCCTTCTGCTCGATCATGTACTGCGCCAGACGGATCGTGCGCTCCTCCGGTAAGCCCTTCACCGCTGTTTCCCTCCTGCCTGATGAGGTTTCATCTGTGACAGTGTATGTTGGTTCGGGGACGGTTAGAACGCATTTGTATCCGTTTGAGGGCAAAAGAAAACGCGCTGCTTACTGCAGCGCGTCAGTCTGTCAAAAAAATATTATTTTAATTTTTACGCTTCGTGCGGTAGCACGCATAAAATAGAATTTGCGAAGCAAATTCATAATTCCCGGGGGCGTGTACCTCGGGAATTATACAAGGGACGAAAAATTGTGCCCGCAGGGCGCGGCTTTTCGTCAAGATTCGATTGAAAGCGTGGTTTCAATCGTGAGGCTGCTCGAAAAACGGAGTTTTTCGACAGCCTCACGCGCTGCTTACTGCAGCGCGTGCATTCCCTGTGTATGATAGGTAATCAGCTGATTCAGTCCGGCACGGACCTCGCTCGGGCGAACGCGGTTCTTGAGGATATGCACCGTCCCGTCCACCAGATTGCGTGCCATGATCTGCGCCATCATCGGGCTGTTCTCCTCGTCGGCCAGCATGGGCACGATCTTGGACGCAATCAGCTCAATCATTACCGGCCGCAGGTTTTCATATCGGGTGCCGTTGGCCTGCTCCATGATAAGAAGAAGGCCGTATTTCTCCGCCAGCAGCAGTGAGAGTACCTCCTCGGTGAGCAGCATGCGGAATTCCTGCGCGTCCATATTCAGGTCAAACCGCATGCTGCGGAAGCGCAGGATCATGCGCTTCAGGCCGTCTGCAGCGCTGTCGGTCAGCTCGTAGAACAGCTCCTCCTTGTTTTTGAAGTAGTGGTAGAGGTTGCTCTTGCTGATATTTACCTTGTCCGCGATCATCTGCAGCGAGGTGCGGTCATAACCGCGCTGCAGGAATAAATGCTCGGATTCAAGCAGAATTTTGTGTCGAAGTTCGTCTTTTAGTACCTGCACAATAAGGACCACCCGTTCATTTCTTGCATTTATTATAAAACAGGGCGACATAAATTGTCAAGAAAGCATAAAAAATTGAGAATGCAAGATGTAGAATTCGCGTGATGTTTTACCTTTGCGTGAGAGCACAATGTGCTCCCCTTACGGGATATTGTGTGCATACCGTTACAAATTGATTTTCAATTCTTCTCAACCAAAAAGCGTAAAAAAAGAACCCGAAAATTCGGGTTCTTTTGCTTTGCACTTACGCGCCGAATACCTTGAGGACAAAGCCTGCGGCAACAGCGGAGCCGATAACACCGGCTACGTTCGGGCCCATAGCGTGCATGAGCAGGAAGTTTGCCGGATTGGCCTTCTGGCCCTCAACCTGCGAAACGCGGGCTGCCATCGGAACGGCAGATACACCGGCCGAGCCGATCAGCGGGTTTACCTTGCCGCCGGTCAGCTTATACATAACCTTGCCGAACAGCAGGCCGCCGACGGTCGAGAACGTGAACGCGATCAGGCCGAGGATGATGATCTTGATGGTCTCCCAGGTCAGGAAGGTGGACGCAATCGCCTTGCAGCCTACCGACAGACCAAGGAAGATGGTGACGATGTTGCACAGCGCGTTCTGCGCGGTGTCGCTCAGGCGGTCGGTTACGCCGCACTCACGCAACAGATTGCCCAGCATGAGCATGCCGATCAGCGGAGCGGTATCCGGAATCAGCAGGATAACGATGATGGCAACTGCGATCGGGAATACGATCTTCTCGGTCTTGGAGACCTGACGCAGCTGCTCCATCTTGACCTCGCGCTCCTTCTTGGTTGTCAGCAGGCGCATGATCGGCGGCTGGATAAGCGGTATGAGCGCCATATACGAGTACGCCGCAATAGCGATGGCGGGCAGGTAATCCGGCGCCAGACGGGAAGCGACCAGAATGGAGGTCGGACCGTCCGCACCGCCGATGATGGCGATGGCTGCCGCTACCGCGCCCGGGAAGCCGAGCACCAGCGCGAGCAGGAATGCAGAAAAGATGCCGAGCTGTGCCGCTGCACCCAGCAGCAGCGAGGACGGGCGCGCGATCAGCGGGCCGAAGTCGGTCATAGCACCGATACCGAGGAAGATGATGGACGGATAAATCGCATGCTGGACGCCCTGATAGAACACCCACAGCATACCGGGACTGGAACCATCAACCGGTGCATTAAGCAGGCCGGTCAGCGGCAGATTGGCCAGCAGCATGCCGAATGCGATCGGAACGAGCAGCAGCGGCTCAAACTTTTTGCCGATACCCATGTACAGCAGCACGCATGCAATGATGATCATGATCAGGCTGCGCGGGTCCTCCGCGAAGGACGCGAAGCCCGAGCTTGCCAGAATGCTGCCTAATGCACCGAAAAACGAAAATTGCATAGTACGCGCCTCCCGTTACATCGTGCAGAGTGCTGCGCCGGTCTGTACGGAAGCGCCCTTCTGTACGCAGACAGAGCCGACCGTGCCGTCATGCGGTGCACAGATCTCGTTCTCCATCTTCATGGCCTCGAGAATAAACAGCACATCGCCTGCCTTGACAGCCTGACCTGCCGTGCAGCGCACATCCAGAATGGTGCCCGGCATGGGCGCTGCAACGGTCTCGCCGCCTGCAGGCGCTGCTGCGGGTGCGGGTGCTGCTGCCGGAGCCGGCGCTGCCGCGGGTGCCGGTGCTGCTGCAGCCGGTGCCGGTGCGGGAGCCGCGCCGGTCGGAACTGCGCTTACCGATCCCTTTTCTACTTCTACTTCAAACTGCTTGCCGTTAAGCGATACCTGATATTTCATGTTTCTTTCTCCCCTTAAACCGCCTTGATGGACTTAAATACAAGCTGATCGAGCGGAATGCCCGTTTCGTGGCTGACGATAGCCATAACGCAGGCCGCCTCCACCTCGCTGACGCCTTCCAGCTTGACCTGCGGAGCAGGTGCCGGTGCTGCTGCCGGAGCCGCAGCCGCCGGAGCCGCTGCACTGACCGAAGCCGGATGCGCGGTGTGCTTTTCGAGCGCGCCCATCACACGGGAAATAACAGCGATGACACCCCAGAGAAGTGCCAGCATCAAAAATACAATAACGATACCGGACAGGGCGATCATGAGCGCGTCCAGTACGCTGATCGGATCGTGTACCATGCTCACTTAACCTCCTTGAACGAATAGCTTGCGGTGAAGGTCTGTTCCCGGCGCTCAAAGAACTGCTCTGCCTGCTGCGGGAATGCGATATAGGACAGGACGTCCTCTTCACCACGGGCATGCGTGCCGAGATGCTCGCGTGCAGCCGGAAATTCCGGCTCGAGCGTATCGGCAAAGCGGCCGGTCATCGGCTGCTCGTCACCGAGCACCTGCTTGGCGAGTTCGGGATTGACTTCGCCCGGTGCCTTGCCGTATTCGCCGCGGATGTAGCTCTTGATCTCCTTGCCGATCGACTTGTAGCGGCCGCCGAGGAGAACGTTGACCGTTGCCTGTACGCCGACCATCTGCGAAAGCGGCGTTACCAGCGGCGGATAACCCATATCGGCACGCACGCGCGGCGTTTCGGCGAGTACCTCATCGAGACGGTCGATTGCGTTCTGTGCCTTCAGCTGTGCCACCAGATTGGACAGCATGCCGCCCGGGATCTGGTACACGAGCGCATCGGTCTTGGTGGACAGGACATACGGGTCGAACATACCGCTCGCCGCGAACTTGTCCTTGACCGGCACGAAAAATTCGTTGATCTCATGCAACGTTTTGGAATCCACGCCGCAGTCATAGCCCATCTGCTGGAGCGCGTAGACCATGGACTCGGTTGCCGGCTGGCTGGTGCCGCCCGACATGCACGAGGTCGCACAGTCGATGCCGTCCGCACCGGCTTCCGCTGCCTTTAGATAAGTCATATAACCCAGACCAGTGGTCGCGTGTGTATGCACATAAACCGGAATTTTGATGTTCTGCTTGAGTGCGGTAACCAGGTCATAGCACTCCTGCGGAGACATAATGCCCGCCATATCCTTAATGCACAGCGAGTTGCAGCCCATGGCTTCGATCTGCCTGCCGAGCGAAACAAACATCTCCAGATTGTGAATCGGACTCAGTGTGTAACAGATACAGCCCTGTGCATGGCCGCCTGCTTTGAGGCATTCGTCTACAGCGGTCTCGATGTTGCGCAGATCGTTCAGCGCATCAAAAATACGGATGATATCCATGCCGTTCTCGATGCACTTGCGGACAAAACGGCGCACGGTATCATCCGAATAATGGTGATAGCCGAGCAGGTTCTGACCACGCAGCAGCATCTGCAGCTTGGTGTTCTTCATGTGAGATTTGATCTTGCGCAGACGCTCCCACGGGTCCTCATGCAGATAGCGCAGGCAGGAATCGAAGGTCGCACCGCCCCAGCACTCAATCGAGTGATAGCCGGCCCGATCCATCTCATCGAGAATGCCCTCGAAATCCTCAAACGGCATTCGCGTCGCAATCAGCGACTGCTGCGCGTCACGCAGCACCGTTTCGGTGATGTGCATTTGTTTCACAAGTATGCCCCCTCCTTCGGGAAATAAATGGGTTTCGTGATTCCCCTCATTAACCCCATATATGTAATTGTATCATATCACTTTCTGCACCCGCTTGCAAGAATATGATTCTTTAATTTTGCACAGCTGCACTTTACTTTTTTCACCGCATTCGGAATTGACTTTTTGCTCTCAATGCAGTAATATAAATATATCGCGTGCTGCGACTCCGCGCGAAGGAGCCGCTCGCAAAAACTTTTGTTTTTATGTCTCAGTAGCTCAGTTGGATCGAGCGTCCCCCTCCTAAGCATGTGTTTTATCACAGAGAATTTTCTCTGGTCGCGGACCGTTGTTAGATAAAGATACGAATGGATTTTGAAATTTACTCATTCAGAGCCGCGCAAAAACGTGAAATATGATACGAAACAAATTTGTCCTTTAAACACTGCATTTCACGCAAATCACACCATTTTTAATACCTGTCTCAGTAGCTCAGTTGGATAGAGCACATGCCTCCTAAGCGGCAGATTGTTCGATTCCTTCGAGCCTTGAAAATTGCATAAAACTTATAAATGTCTCAGTAGCTCAGCTGGATAGAGCACACGCCTCCTAAGCGTGGGGTCGGAGGTTCAAATCCTCTCTGGGACGCCAGAAAGCACCGCTGCAAGCCTTTTTTCGGGGTTTGCAGCGTTTTTTTGTTCCTCCTTCTCCCGGCAATTTCACTTCCGTTACCGGGAGATTTTTATACGCCGCATGATGTATATTTGCTAATTGGACTCGAACGCTTTTCAGAAATTTGCTAAGAAAATTCTGCGTTTTGCTAATTCGATTTTTCGGATCACTTTGCCGGGGCTTGCGCCGCTATCAGGGCCGCGAGCGCACTTGCCAGTTCCGGAGACTTCTGAAGCTGCTCCACAAGGCTTGCAATATCCGTTGCGGCAGGCTCCGATTTTGCCGGTTCTTCCGGCGGACGAACATTATGAAGGTCACGCGCGAAATAAAACGCTTTTTCAAACTTCTGCGCATCGATCTTTCTATCCTCATCCAGAATATGCGCGTATACCTTGGTAATCATGTCGATCTCGGCATGGCCTGTATCGCCCTGGGTGGCTTTCAGATCGCCGTGGTTCAGTTTCAGCTTGTAGGTGGTACTGGAATGACGGAGAGAATGAAAGACCACCTTCGGCAGTCCTGCGTCCTCACGGAGTTTTGCAAACTCTTTAAGGATGATCCGATCCTCGCAGGGGCGGCCATTGGGAAGTGCTACAACCAGATTGAAGTCCTGATACTCGTCACCCAGGAAGCCTTTCAGCTCGTCCTGGGACTTCTTCCATTCCCGCAGGATGTAGGCCAGCGTTTTCGGCAGCCACACCTTACGGATGCTGGAATCGGTTTTCGGCTTTTTCAGAATAATTCTTGTGCTGGTGTTCGGCATGAGCGGAGTGAAGATGTAATAGATATCCTTCTCACCCAGCGTTTCAATCGCCCGTTTGGAAGCCCTCGTCAGTTCCTTGTCGATGTAGACATAGGCATTATCCGCCGCAATATCTTCATCGGAAATATGGACGTTCTCCCAGGTCAGCCCCAGGATTTCACCCATACGCAAAGAGCAGGCGAAGGAAAGGTTCATTGCTACATAGAGCTTGCTGTCCGTGCATTTGTCCAGGGCAAGACGGATCATATCCGCCGTCCAGATATCCCGTTTCGCATACTCCGTTTTTGGGAGGATCACATTGTCAAAGGGATTTCTTGCAATGATTTCCCATCGTACCGCCTGCTTAAACGCACACCGCAGGAGCTTGATGATCTTTTCAATGGTCTTGTCACTGACATAAGTGGTAACGGCCTTTCGGGTTTTGGTAGACACTGACTTGGTTTTCTGCAAGGTCTGGATATAACCGTCAACCGCACGGGGAGTAACCGCCTGTACCTCCATATCACCGATGATCGGATTGATATAGTTCGCAATCAGCGCCGTTTGGCTGTCATACATAGACACGCCCCATTTCTTTTCTCCGTAAAGAGATACGAAGTCATAAAGGAACTCGGTGATCGTCTGATTGCTTGGCGGGAGAAAAGTTCCCGTGTGCTGCTGATTTTCGATTTCTGCCTTGCGCTTCAAGGCCTCTTTGTGGGTATGCCAGGTTTCCCACTTCTGTTTGGTTTCTCCGTTTTCATCCACATAGTTGTAAACAACGGAATAGTTTTTCTTTCGCTTGATTATAGATGCCATATCGTTCTTCCTTTCTTGGATCACAGGTCGAGGGAGTCAAGCCACTCGTCAAATGACCGCTTGGAAATGCGTATGGCGTTACCAATTCGCACGATTTTGAAGTGCCCTTCTTTTACAAGGATATATGCGGAAGTTCTTCCGATGCCCAGGATTTGAGCAATATCGTCAACCGTATACGTCCTTCTTTCAGGGGGGGCTTTCTTCGTGCCGTTCCATGTTTGAGACATGAGAACCCCCTTTCAGTTATGAAAAGGAACAGCACGAATATGTGTGGGTAATATAACTTCCACCATCATTTTACCGTGCTGCTCCGTGTTTGTCTGCTGCTAATTGAAAAGTTTACGATCTATCCATAAACTTTCAAAAAAGAAAAGTAGGCTTACGGACGGCTGTTGGCACAGCTCCACGGGAGTCTAACCCCGGCCCATGCTGATGGGTGCGGCGCACAATGCTTTGTGGGCGTTCAATGCGCGAGTATCTTTAACCCTGCCCGTCTGTCATCGCCCACAAGCTGCCACGCTTGCTTTGCGGTCTGGTGCTGTTCGCTCGCCCGTTGCAGTGGTCCCGTCCTGCGGACTTGAAACGAGGTCATGGCGCACCGACCGTATGGCTCGGCACAAACAGGAATGTATCCGTTTACCTTATACTGCGGCGTTGGTCTCCCAACGGGCTTTCTTTGTCAAGGTGCTGCTTCCGGCCACGAAAGAGAGGAAACAGGGAAAGGGTAAGCTGTTTTCGCTTTTAGACCGGGCTTGTCAACTCATGCTGACAATGGAATGAATGAGCTTGATCTCCAATCGGCGCTTCATGTATTCGTCCACCCGAACATGGGGCTGGCCGTCAGGATCGTAAAGCGTCCGGGTGCAGAGCTTATTGATATAGCCCTCATAATACCGGAGTACCTGATCCACAGCCTGAGAGTTCCCGTCACGGGCGGCGTCGATCACCAAAAGAGAAAGAAGCTCCTTGCTTTTGTATGTAGGCTTCATCGTTTCTTCAACCTCCCTTCGGCATGAGTGCGGCCAACTTGATCCGCAGCTCGGTCAATGATTTTGCCCTTCGCCGCTGAACGGCGCTGCGAGACATTCCCACAAGGCGGCCAACCTCCTGATCCGGCAGGTCCAGAACAAAATGCAGGATCAAAATACTCTGCTCCTGAACAGACAAACCGGCGAAGGCATCAGCCACAAGCTCGTTTTCGATATGCAGGTCATACCCGTGGGACGAGAATGTAAATCTGTCACTGGGGTAATGATCTACAACGCAGAGCTTGTCCATCTCCATTTGCGGAAGGTCGCTGAATGACAGTTCCCCGTCACGGCGCCTCTGCATTTCCCGGCGGTAGTCGATTGCCTCATGGTACAGTACCAGTTTGCAGTAAGCATCGAACTGGCACCGCTCGCCATAGTCATTACGGGGGATCATATCCATCTTTTCACCCCCTTTTCTGGGGAATGAGGTGGGGTTCTCCCTTTCCGCTAACAAGGCGAACGCAAAGCCGCTCGCTACCCGCTAAAAGCCTCCTTTTTGAAAATTTCTCAAAAAATTTTTTCGAGGCGGGCTTGTCCTCGGAAAACAGAAAAAAGCGCCCAACAAGTCGCAACGGACCTGCTGGGCGCAGAAATGTTTTATAAGGATGATTGCTTACATGGTATAGTTCACATTCAAAGCCGGATGGCTCCGATGGAGGGACTACGCTTTTTTTAGCTGGTGCAAATCATGGATACTACGAAAAAGAGAAAAGGACACGGTAAATAACCTCCCATCGACTACCGTGTCCCTGCAAGTCGTCATTGGTTTGTGTAAACGCAAAGAAACGGCGGCTCTGATTTCTCAAAACCACCGTTAGGGTAATAACTTAAAATGAGCGCGCAAAATCACCTGCCCTAGCCAGCGGTTTTTTTCTTTCCCCGTAGTCGGGGCAGGTTCATGCGCTATGCAATTATTCTTCTTTAGCTTCTATTAAGCTGATATTTTTTGCTCTGCGTTCCACATAGCAGCATATTTTCCGCCTTTCGCAAGCAATTCTTCATGGGTTCCCGATTCAGCAATCCCACCATCACCCATTACAAGGATTTGGTCTGCATTTTTGACAATGGAAAGGGTATGAGCAATCATTACCACTGTCTTTTTCTCTTTTAACAGATTGGCGATGGCCTGCTTTACGGCAAGCTCATTTTCAATGTCAAGAGATGCTGTTGCTTCATCCAAAAGCAGGATGGGGCTATTTTTCAGGATAGCGCGGGCTATTGAAATTCGCCGACTGGACGAAATGCAGGCGCAGGGCCGCAGCATTTTCGACACCGACCTTGCCGTGGCATATTATGCCCGCGTTTCGACCGACAAAGACGAGCAGATCAACAGTCTGAGCAACCAGAAACGCTATTTTGAGGACTGCATTGCCGAAAATCCGCACTGGACGTTCGCCGGCGGCTATGTCGATGAGGGCATCAGCGGCACGTCGGTCGAGGGGCGCGAGCAGTTCCTCAAAATGATCGAGGATGCCAAACGCGGAACGTTTGATCTCATTATCACCAAGGAGATCAGCCGTTTCGCCCGAAACACGCTTGACAGTCTGCGCTACACGCGCGAGCTGCTGCGGTTCGGCGTGGGCGTGTACTTCCAGAACGACAACATCAACACCTTCGACAAGGACGCCGAACTGCGGCTCACCATCATGTCCTCGATTGCACAGGATGAGGTGCGTAAGCTGTCCGAACGCACACGCTTCGGATTCAAGCGGGCGCAGGAGAACAGCGTTCTGCTCGGACAGAACAACCTGTTCGGCTACAACAAGACAGATGGACGGCTGGAAATCATTGAGCCGGAAGCCGCCATCGTCCGTGAGGTATTCGAGCGCTACGCCGCCGGAGAACTCGGTCTGCGGGCGATCGCCAACGATCTGGACCGCCGCGGCATACGCGGACGGCAGGGCCGTCCGTTCCATTATTCCACCCTGTACGGCATGATCCGCAACCCGAAATACAAGGGCTGCTATGCCGGACGGCGGTACGCCTCCCGTGATTACCGCGACAAGCGCAGCTACCGCCTGAGTGGGGACAAGTGGCTCGTACACGAGGATGACCGCATCCCCGCCATCGTGCCCGAAGCACTGTGGGAGCAGGCCAACCGGCGGCTGTAACTCTCCTACGGTTTACAGCCACGAGCTGGACCGCATTCTCACGCGTGTCTTTGCGCTGGTGACCGAGGAACAGTCCGCCGCCGTGCAGGAATACATCGACACGCTCCGTGCCTTTGCCGCCCGGCAGGACAGCGGCCTCGCCCTCGCCCAAGTCGAGCAGGAGATGGCGGCACTCGGAAAGCGCAAGGACAAGCTGCTCGATCTGGTGCTTGCGGGAGCGCTCTCAAATGAGGAGTTCAAGCAGCGCAACGAAGTCTGCAACGAGCAGCTTGCCGCACTCGAGGAGCGGCGCAGCTCCCTGCAGAACACAGAGCAAACCCTTGCGGAACGCATCCGGCGTGTGGAAAATCTGCGCCGCACGATCGAGGAACAGTGGCAGGCGAACTGCGGCTTTTCGCGTGAAATGTCCAAGGCGCTGGTGAACCGCATCGTTGTGGATGCAGACGAGAACAAGACCTGTATTTCTCTGGATGTTTTCCTCACCGCCGGCCGAGAGTCCTGCACGGATCCGGTGCTTCCCGCCGCATCACAAGCCTCGGATGCACCGCTGAAAATGACCTTTCCGCGTCCACGCTCCGGTCATCAGGGCGGGTATGAGGTGACGTACTGTGTACGGTGGCATCTGGATTGAATCCTATGAAAAAAGCGCTGTTTTCCAAAGAAAACAGCGCTCCTGTCTGTCGTTTTTGCGTTGATTACGCCTGCTTCACCGAATCCCCCTGCACCAGCTCGGTGGGAACCAGAAAGCGCAGCGGATCGTATTCCTCTCCGCAGACAAACGAAATCAGCTTGCGGATGCTCAGCTCTGCCTGCTGACGGCAGTGCACATCAATCGAAGTCAGGGACGGCAGTGCTATTTTTCCAAGGGGATTATTATCCACACCAACCAGCGAAACCTCGCCGGGCACCGAAACCCCGCGCAGGAACAGCGCCTTTGCCGCACCGACGCCCAGATAGTCGTTCGCACAGAAGAACGCATCCGGCAACTCGTCCACCTGATCTAGTGCACGGTCAATCGTCCGCGGAATATCCGCGTCATCCGCTCTGGGTGTCAGCAGCAGGTGCTGCGGATCATACGGCAGACCGAACCGCCGCAAGGCGCTGCGGAAGCCGTCATACCGTTCTCCGAATGCCGTGGAATACATCGGATCACCGATAAAACCCATTTTGCGGCAGCCGCAGGTATACAAATACTGCACCGCCTGATAGGCCGCCTCTGTGTTGTCCTCAATATAGGTGCACACACGCAAGCTATGATAGCGTGTTCCCACCGCTACGACCGGCAGCCCGCACGATACGATATTGGCCGCCAGCGTTTCTTCCATGTCACCGAGGATCAAAACACCGCTGATCTCGCTTTCCGTCAGCCACCGACGCAGTGCCTGCGAATCGCGATCCCAGTATTCGTTATCAAAAACCATCATTTGATAGCCGTGCTCATACGCCATCCCCAGAAACAGCTTCTGGAACGCCATATAGAAGTAGGAATCCTTCAGATGTGCGCCGGTCGAGATCAGCCCCAGCTTTTGGGACGGTGTGCGGTGACTTTTATGTGCATAATACCCCAGCTCTGCCGCAATGCCGCAAATCCTTGCGCGCGTATCATGATTGACGTTTGGCATATCCCGCAGTGCCAGCGATACGGTATTGATGGAAACCCCTGCCCGCTCCGCGATTTGTTTGAGTGTAACCTTTGCTAT
The DNA here is from genome assembly GCF_027684505.1 of Butyricicoccus sp. AF18-9LB. NCBI lineage: Bacteria > Bacillati > Bacillota > Clostridia > Eubacteriales > Butyricicoccaceae > Butyricicoccus > Butyricicoccus sp. AF18-9LB. Next base: position 46,626 of record NZ_JAQCWA010000009.1, on the reverse strand, counting down.
GACGCATTCCCCATTTGTTTGAAAAAGTAAAACCGTTATCAGGTCACTTTCATATTAAAGTATTGTGCCGCTGATGTCAAGGGGCATCCAAACCGCAGACGGATCCTGCCGCCGTGGATACGGATCTGCGGTTCCCGCGTGTTGTTTATCGGTACTGCGACCGGATTTCTGCGCAGCTACCGATTACTATTGCACTTTTATCATATTATGCATCGGTAAATCTTATATTAAAGTATTAGGAAAATATACGAATTAGCCAAAGTTTTTTAATATTAAATCTTAATTTTCTGCATAAAAGTTTGCTTTTTACCGTTCTTCTGCTGAATCGTGCCCTTAATCGGAGTTGTTTCGTATGAAAACTCACCATTTTTCACAAGAATCATCTTTCTTGACATTGAAAAATAATATGATAGAATGTGTTTGTAAGCAGAAAAATCATATCGTAAATCCCTATTAATTTTATATTTCTAATATTAAAAAGCTATCTGTCGCCGGAGCGGAAAGGAGGACCCCAAACAAATACGCAGTCGCAAGCGCCTATAAAATTTTCCTGAGAAAGACTGCGAGGCGGCGAAAAGAGTAAGCACAAAATAATAAAGCGTAAAATTGTAGAGAAAGAAGGAGAGATCAACATATGCTTTTTACTGCTGTAACCTTCATTGCGTTCACTGCGCTCGTCGCTGTCATTGCATGGTGGCGCACGCGCGACGATGACCTGAGTACACAGGACGGTTATTTCCTTGCAGGCCGCAGCCTGACCGGACCGGTAATCGCCGGCTCCCTGATGCTGACCAACCTTTCCACCGAGCAGCTGATCGGTCAGACCGGCCAGAGCTTTTCAACCAACATGGGACCGATCGCCTGGGAAGTCACCTCAGCAGCAGCACTTGTCATTCTGGCGCTGGTATTCCTGCCGCGCTATCTCAAGATGGGACTGACTACCGTACCGGAATTCCTCGAAAACCGCTACGACAGCACAACCAAGCGTATCGTTTCCATCATGTTCCTGCTCGGCTACCTGCTCACCTATCTGCCGACCGTTCTGTATTCGGGCGCACTGGTATTCAACCAGATCTTCGAGGTCGATAAGCGCATGGGTGTATCGCAGATGCAGGGTGTTATCATCACAGCTGTTGCCATCGGTATCGTCGGCGCCTGCTACGCCATCTTCGGCGGCCTGAAGGCGGTTGCGGTATCGGATACCATCAACGGCATCGGACTGATCATCGGCGGCTTTATGATCCCGATCTTCGGTCTGCTGCTGCTCGGCAATGACCACTTCCTCGCCGGTCTGCGCGATCTGATCTCGGTCGTACCGGCAGAAAAGTTCAACGCCATCAATCCGGTCAACGCAATGGCGCCGATGATCCCATGGCCGGTGCTCTTTACCGGCATGGTCGTCAACAATATGTTCTACTGGTGTACCAATCAGGCGATCATTCAGCGAACGCTGGGTGCAAAGAACCTGTGTGAAGCACAGCGCGGTGCGATCTTTGCAGGCTTCCTCAAGTGCTGCGGCCCGTTCTTCATCACCATCTGCGGCCTGATCTGCTACCGTATGTCGATGGACCCCGCCGAGGGCTTCTTCTCCGCGGAGCACATCGCAAATCTGGCACAGAACGGCGACCTTGCCTATCCGACGCTCATCCTGAACGTCCTGCCCAAGCCGCTGCTCGGCTTCTTCGCAGCCGTGCTGTTCGGTGCGATCCTGTCGTCCTTTAACTCGGCGCTCAATTCTTCGGTCACGCTGTACACGCTGGATATTCACCGCCCGCTGTTCAATCCGCAGGCAACGGACGCACAGCTGGTTCGCATCGGCAAAATCTTCGGCACCGTGCTTGCCATCGTTTCGATCTGCGTGGCACCGGTCGTCAGCTTTGCTCCCTCCGGTCTGTATGACTTCCTCCAGTCCTGCTTCGGATTCTTCAACGTGCCGATTCTGGCGGCGGTCATCGTCGGTCTGTTCACCAGAAACGTTCCCGCTCGTGCCGCCAAGGTATCGATCGTGATGCACGTTGTTCTGTACTCCATTTCCAAATTCATCCCTGCACTCCAGAATGTGCACTACCTGTACGTTCTTGCGGTACTGTTCGTACTGAATGTTGCGGTCATGCTGCTGATCGGCAAGATCAGCCCGCGTGCAACGCCGTACGTCATGCAGGATGTCGGCGCTGTCGATCTGACACCGTGGAAATACCGCAAGATTGCTGCCATCGGCGCACTGTGCCTGATGTGCTGCGTTTACCTGCTGTTCTCTCCTCTCGGTCTTGCCGGGTGATGAGATAGAGCCGCCCGCACCGCTGACCGTTTTTCACAGCGGTGCACAGGCGGCAACCTAAAACACCAACAAAAAACATACTGAAATCTCTGTAAACAAAGAAAGGATGCTGTTACCATGGCAAAAACTTTAAAAATCGGTTCGGTCGGTCTGGGTCGTCTGGGCTATGAGCACGCAAAGAATATCGCAAACTATGTCACCGGCGCAGAGCTGACCGCCATCTGCGACACGGACGCAGAGCGCGTAGCACAGGTAGCCGAAGAGCTGAACGTTCCCTACACCTACACGGACGTAGCTGAGATGGTCAAGAACCCGGATCTGGATGCGATCGTTGTCGTTTCGCCCTCCATGTTCCATGCCGAGCACATCAAGCTCGCACTGGATGCAGGCAAGCACTGCTTCTGCGACAAGCCGCTCGACACGACGGTTGAAAAGTGCAAGTTGGCAGAAAAGGCTGTGGAAGCCCATCCGGACAAGGTGTTCATGCTCGGCTTCATGCGCCGCTTTGATGATTCCTACGCAGAGGCCAAGCGCCGCATCGATGCAGGCGACATCGGCAAGGTCGTTCTCGTCCGCTCCTACACGCAGGACCCCCGCACCACCATCGAGGGTACGCTCAAGTTTGCACCGCACTCCGGCGGCCAGTATCTGGATATGTGCGTGCATGACCTCGACCTGATCCGCTGGTTTACCGGCGCAGAGGTCAAGCGCGTCTGGGCGATCGGCGGCGTATTCGAGTTTGACCTGTACCGTGAGCTGAACGACGCAGATAACTGCTGCGCAACCGTACAGCTGGACAACGGCGCAATGGGCTTCATGTTCACCAACCGCACCCACGGTGCAGGCTGCAACGTAGAAACCGAGATCATCGGCACGCACGGCACGCTGCGCATTGCAAATGTCGGCGCAAAGAACCTGCTTCAGATTGTAGACGGCTCCGGCGCACGCGAGGAGTACTATCCGGACTTCCTCAGCCGCTGGCATCAGGCCTATATCAATGAGATCCAGGAGTTCGTATCCTGCATCAACGAGGGCCGCAAGCCCGGTGTCACCGTTTACGACGGCACCAAGGTTTCTCAGGCGGCATACCGCTGCAAGGAATCCTTTGAAACCGGCGAAATGCTGGTGAACGAATAATCATCGTTGCATCACGGGGCGGGCAGAGAACGCATCTGTCCGCCCGGTACCGCCATTCATTCTGTTTCCCAAGAGACCGGAAGGAGGACTCTGACATGAGCAAAGAAATCAAAGTCGGTGTCATCGGCTGCGGTGCGATCGGCAGACAGCATATCGCACGCCTGATGAACACGATTCCCGAAACGCGCGTGGTTGCCGTTGCGGATTATTATCAGCCGTCTGCGCAAGCGGTTGCAGAGCAGTACGGCATCACCTGCTGCGCCACCGGCGAAGAACTGATCGCACTCCCCGAAGTAGATGCTGTGCTCGTCACATCCGCAGACCCGTCCCATGCGGGCTATGTGCTCGAATGCATCAAGGCGGGCAAATTCGTATTCTGCGAAAAGCCGCTGGCGCAGACCGCACAGGAATGTGAGGAGATCATCCGCGCAGAGGTTGCAGGCGGCAGACGGCTGGTGCAGGTCGGCTTCATGCGCCGTTATGACCGCGGCTATGCTGCCATGAAGCAAGCGATCGAGTCCGGAGAGATCGGCGCTCCGCTGATGATCCACTCGTGCCATCGTAATATGTCGCAGGCGCCCGGCTTTGCGACCGACTACGCAGTAACGCGTGTTGCAATTCACGAAATTGATATTTCCCGCTGGCTGCTGGACGATGAATACGCTGAGGCGCAGGTGCTGGCAGTCCGTCAAAGCAAAAACACGCAGGGGGACTGGCTCAACCCGCAGATCATGATGCTGACCACCCGTTCGGGACAGCGCATCGATGTAGAGGTACAGACCGACGGCGCATATGCCTATGATATCCAGTGTCAGGTAGTCGGTGAGAACGGCACGGTCAGCCTGCCCGATCCGTCGGCTGTGGTCAAGCGCTCGGGCGCAGCCTGCAGCTTCCCGATCATGACCGACTGGTCGCAGCGTTTTATCGAAGCGTATGACATTGAGTTCGATGCATGGGCCAAGGCTCTGCTGAACGGTGCACCGGACGGTCCGTCCGCATGGGATGGCTACGTTGCCTGTGTCACCGGCGATGCACTCATTCTCTCCCGCCAGACCGGCAAGCCGGAAGCGATCGAGCTGATGGAAAAGCCGTCCATCTACTAAATGGTTTCTGCCTGAATCTATTCCCATTTTTTCATGCCCTGCGTATCGCAATGCGTGCGCAGGGCATCCTTTTGTCGTTTTCCCTGCGCTGTTCCGTAAAGGAGCAGGGCTGACCAGACCGATCACCCGCTCTGCAAACAAAAAAGACAGCTCTCGCTGTCTTTTGGTTTGTCGAAAAGCCTTCGCGCCCGCAGGGCGCGAAGGCTTTTCATCGAGCTTCGATCAAAAGTGCAGTTTCGATCGAGAGGCTATTGCATCATCTCCCGCTTGATCTTCCCAACCCGGATATAATACCAGACCAGATTGAGTGCCGCCGCACACACCCATGCTGCGCCTTCCGCGAAAAACACACCGCTCTTTCCAATGAAAACCGGCAGCACGAGTGCCGCGCCCATGCGCATAAGCATTTCTGCAAAGCCAGAGAGCGTCGGCACAGTCATTTCACCCAGACCCTGCATAGAGGAGCGATACGCCTGCAGCACGAACAACGCAAGCAGAAATGCCATCAGCACCATAAGATACCGGTGTGCCACCGCAAGCGCATCCGCTGCGCCCGCTTCCTCAGTCGAGAGGAACAGTCCCAGCAGCGGCTTGCCAGCCAGCAGCATGGTCGCCACAATAGCGGCAGTAAATCCTATAGAAAGTACCAGCACCGCCCGAATGCCCGCATCAATGCGCGCGGCATTGCGTGCCCCACGGTTCTGACCCATATAAGCTGTCATGGCATAGCCAAACGCCACCGATGCACTTTCGAGTATGCCATACAGCTTATTTGCCGCCGTATAGCCCGCTACGAACACCACGCCGAAGCCGTTCAATACGGACTGCAGCACCATGCCGCCCAGTGTGATCATGCTCATCTGCAGACCAGTCGGAATGCCAAGGCGGCACAAGTGCAGCAAAATGGCAGGGTCGGTTTTCCAGTCGGCTTTGGCCAGCTGAACGAACGGCAGCCGTCGCAATGACCGCAGACACAACAGAAACGCAATCAGCTGTGCCAGTACGGTTGCGAACGAAGCCCCGAAAATACCCCAGCCAACCCCCATCACGAACAGCAGGTCGAGTGCAATATTAGCAAAGCTCGCCGCGAGAATCGCGAGCAGCGGCGTTCTGCTGTCGCCCAGACAGCGCAGCACGGCCGCCGCCATATTGTATGCAATAATGATGAGTGAGCCGCCGAACTGCACATATAAGTATGTCTGTGCTCCACCGAACACTGCGGGATCGGTGTGCAGCAACGTGAGCAGCGGCCTTACCAGCAGCAGGCTGATGATCGTCACCGCAATGCCGAACCAGCACGACAGTTTAACGATCATAGCCAGTACACGACGCAGCCGGTCGTATGCGCCCGCGCCGAACTCCTGTGCTGCGAGGATTGTAAAGCCCTGCAGTCCCCATAAAACCAGCCAGTTGATCCAATCCGCCGCACCGATGGACGCCAGCGCCTGCATACCGACACCACGTCCAATAATAATCGTATCTACAATGGTATACAACTGCTGAAATACACTTCCCAGCATCAGCGGCAGGGAAAACAGCAGAATCAGTCGTATCGGACGGCCATGTGTCATATCGGTAACACGAGCCATACCGCACCTTCCTTGCGAAAAATCAGCAAAACCCAAAGCACAGAAGGAGACAAAACTGCACTTCGGGTTTCGAGGCGGTGATACCGCCGCTGATATGATCAGAAATCAGATAAAGTCACCGCACAGGCTGAGCGCTGCCTCATCTGCGATAATGATCGCATCATTATGCAGCTGCAGGATCGATCCGGGCACTTTGGGCGTCACCGGACCGAAACAGGATTCTCAAACAGCAAGAGTGTCCAAATGAAAGATATAGTGGTAAAATAGAGCTATGAAAAAGATGACAGTAGAGGCATGGAAGAAATGCCCGGTATGTGGAAAAACTGAAAATCAGGTACGAGCAGGATATAATGGGTCAGGAAGTCAACGCTGCAAATGTAAGGAGTGCGGCAAATACTACACAATAAACCCTAAACAGCACACGTATCCGGAAGAAACCCGAAAACTGGCACTAAAGATGTACTATGGCGGGATCAGCGGACGAAGTGTTGGAAAGATTCTGCACATGAACAAATCCAATGTGATGAATTGGATAAAAAAGCCAGCTGCAAGGAGAATTCAGCGCCCAAACAGACACCAAAGATCGTGGAAATGGATGAACTGTATTGGTTTTTGAAGTACAAACCGAGAACAAAAACGCGGGAAAATAGGGCCTATCCCGAATTCTGTGTAACCGCTAAAATGCGGTGTACAATAGAACTTATATTTCAAGGCGGGAGCGGCGCTGGCTGCGCCCACCTTGTCTACAACATAACGCCAACAGGGGCGGAAGTCAAGGGGCACCCTCGTCCATTGGAGCCTCGTCGGCGGCGTAGCGCCCCTTGCCCTTTGAGCCGGGTTGTTAATCAGGCATCCGATCCTCGAAGTAGATTGCCAGCTGGGCATGAATCATGCTCCAGTCCTGTCTGCGGCCGGTCCACTTTTTCGTGATGTCGATCATCGCCAGATACAGCATTTTGAAAAGGCTGTCATCGGTCGGAAACACGGATTTCGACTTGGTTACCTTCCTGAGCTGACGGTTAAAGCCTTCAATCGTGTTGGTCGTATAGATCAGCCGCCGAAGTGCTTAAGGAAACTTAAAATAAGTGCTGAGATTTGCCCAGTTATCCCTCCACGACTGAGAAATCTTGGGGTATTTCTTGTCCCAGTGTTCTGCAAACGTGTCTAACGCGTCCAAAGCAGCCGGTTCATCTACCGCTGCGTAGACTGCTTTTAAGTCAGCCATAGGTACCTTCAAATCCTTGTAGGAGACATATTTGCTGGAATTTCGAAGCTGATGGATGATGCAGTTCTGGATTTCCGTCTTGGGATAGACCGCCTCAATTGCCGCAGAAAAACCGGTCAAATTATCCGTACAGGCAATGAAAATATCCTCGATGTCCCGGCTGATGTTGGTCTGATTTTTCCTCAGCACCTTGAGGTCAAATTCGCTCTTGCGATCTCGCGGCACAGATACCTCTACATCGCCCAAACTGGTGCGCAGGGTTTTGCTGCTGTGCCCGTTCCGGCTGTTATCCGTGTCCTTGTTCTTGCTGCCTACATTTGCCAGCTGCAGCAGCTCACGAATTTTTTCGCGACGTGTGTTTTCTTCTGGGGTTCTTTTCCTTCTTGCCATTGTGATTACCTCCGTCATCCTGCTTCTATTCTACACCTTGTTGGATGTTTACACAAAGTTTGGGATGGAGTCGGAGAACTTGTGAAAAATCCAATGGCGCTTATACACACTCTGCCTTATCCAATCAGCTAAAGCGAGGCTTGTAACATAGAAACGCCATAGGTTTTTTGAGCCTACGGCGTTTCTTGCGATATTCACAATTCCAAACTTTCCAGCCACTCGTCAAAAGATTTCTTGGAAACGCGGATCGCATTGCCTATGCGGACGATCCTGAACTCCTCCTGCTTGACGAGCTGATATGCGGTTGTGCGGCCGATGTTTAGCATAGCCGCAATCTGTTCTACGGTATATGTGCGCGGTTCCGGCAGTGACTTTTTCTCTTTCTTGTCCATAGTAACCTCCATGTATTTGCCTTGTCATTTTGACTAAGGGAGTGAAGAATGGCAGTAGCAATCAGCTTTGGCGGGATGTCCTCTTGCTAAGAATTTGCTAATAGGACCACCCAACGGACACATAAAACTGCGTCAGAATAGGTGTTTTGCACTATAAAGTTCGTTTACTGCAAGTCATTCTGCGTAAGGGATGATATTGGAAGTTACATCCGAACCGTGTATCACATGGTATGCCATACTCCTAAGCATGTGTTTTATCACAGAGAATTTTCTCTGGTCGCGGACCGTTGTTAGATCAAGATACGGATGGATTTTGAAGTTTACTCGTTCTGGACCGCGAAAAAACGTGAAATATGACGCGCAACAAAATCGTCCTTTAAACACTGCATTCCACGCAAATCACACTATTTTTAATACCTGTCTCAGTAGCTCAGTTGGATAGAGCACATGCCTCCTAAGCATGGGGCCGAGGGTTCGACTCCCCCCTGGGACGCCAATCAAGAACGCAGAAGATATATTTCTGCGTTCTTTTTCTCTAACAAATTTCAAAAATTCTGTCTAATCGTCTAATAAAACCGCGATTTTTCTAATAACACGCGCCATTTTCGGTTGTTTTGAACACAAAAAGCTGCTAATAAATGGTGTGTGACAGCCTGTTCCCTGCTGTTAGCAGGAGACTGTCTGATATCATTTTTAACATAACCCTGTGGTGAAATTTTCATCACAGGTTTTTTTATTTTATCCGAAAATCATTTGAATGGAGGCATCCAACGTGCAAAAAGACGTCAAACCTCACATCGTTCTGATCGATGGAGTCAAGTATTACAGCGACAAGCCCGAGACCTGCCGCAGCTGCTTTTTCTGGAAAAACCGCAAGGTTCCCTGCATTCTCGGGCAGGAAAACTGCTACTATTTAGCGGAAATCATTCAATCCGAGCAGCAGAAGAAATGCGAGGGCTGCTGTTACGCATCCGGCCGCTCCTGCGTGAGTGCGACCTGCTATAAGGATTTGATGATGCAGTTCAACGCATCAAAAAATACAAAACCAAAGGAAGGTGCCGCAAATGACTAAACACGACGATTGTTTCCGCCGCTTCGAGCGGATGGCAAAATCCGCAAAGAAGAATTTGTCTGGGGATAAGCCCGGCAGCTGCTCGCGCTGTCTGTACTATCGCCCGGATTTTAAGTTCCGTTTCTGTCAGTTCGCCCGCTGTCCCTATGAATTAAAGGAAAATGTGTTTCGCCGCAAGCCGCTGACTCGCGACAAATTTTCTGGCAAGGGAGGCGCATAAATATGTCCGCAACGATCATTGCCGTCGCCAATCAAAAGGGCGGCACCGGCAAAACGACGACCTGCGAAAATCTGGGCATCGGTCTTGCGAGAGAAGGCAAGCATGTGCTGCTCGTGGCTACCGATCCGCAGGCCTCTCTCACAATTGCCCTCGGGCATCCCCGGCCGGATGATCTTCCGGTTACGCTGACCGATTTAATGACGAACGTCATGCAGGAGCGGCCTGTCAACCCCGAAGAAACCATTCTGTCACACACAGAAGGCGTGGACCTCATTCCTGCCAGCATCATGCTGTCCGGCCTCGAAGTCTCGCTCGTAAACGCAATAAGCCGCGAAACTGTCTTAAAGCAGGTTTTAAAGTCGGTAAAATCGCAGTATGACTTTATATTACTCGACTGCATGCCCTCCATCGGTATGCTTACCATCAATGCGCTCGCCGCTGCTGATCAGGTGCTTATTCCGGTTCAGGCGAATTATTTGTCTGCCAAGGGTCTTGAGCAGCTGCTGCAGACGGTCAGCAAGATGAAGCGTCAGATCAACCCCAGGCTGAAAATCGAGGGAATCCTGCTGACGATGGTGGATTCGCGCACCAACTGTGCGAAGGAAATCAGCAGTCTCATTCGCGAGACCTACGGCGGCAGGCTGAAAGTGTTCAGCACTGACATTCCCCGCTCGATTCGCGCCGCCGAAATCAGCGCTGAGGGCGTAAGCATCTTCAAGCACGACCCCGGCGGCAAGGTCGCGGATGCTTATCGAAATTTGACAAAAGAGGTGCTCAAAAATGCCGAAAAAAGGCGAAAACATCAGCTTGACCAGTTACGATGACCTCTTCGAAACGGACGAAAGCCGCGCAGAAAGTCAGCTGGAGTGCGTGCAGAATATCCCTGTTCGTGAACTGATTCCCTTCAAAAACCACCCGTTTAAGGTGCTCGATGATGAGGCTATGCTGCGAACAACCGAAAGCATCGCAGAATACGGTGTCCTGACTCCACTGATTGCCAGACCTCTCGATAATGGCGGATACGAAATCATTTCCGGACACCGCCGTGCTCATGCCGCTGAACTGGCAGGGCTTTCTGAGGTGCCGGTTCTGGTAAGGGATATGGATGATGATGCCGCAACGGTGCTGATGGTAGACTCCAACCTCCAGCGAGAAAATATCCTGCCGAGCGAAAGGGCGTTTGCTTTCAAAATGAAATTGGAAGCACTAAGTCATCAAGGCCAGCGTTCTGATTTAACTTCAGTGCGAGTTGCACCGAAGTTATCAACAGAAATCATCGGTAAAGCAGCAGGCATGAGCAAAGACAATGTAAAGCGCTATATTCGCCTCACCAACCTCGTTCCCGACCTTCTCGATCTGGTTGACTGCAAACAGATCTCCTTCAATCCTGCCGTGGAGCTTTCCTACCTCTCTCCCGAGGAGCAGGAAACCTTCTTACAGGCGATGGACGAAGTGCAGGCTGCCCCTTCCCTTTCGCAGGCGCAGCGGCTGAAAAAGCTGGCGCAGGAAGGCAATTTCACTATGGATGCCGCGAGGGAAATCATGAACGAGGTGAAGAAAGGCGATCTGGAACGAGTCACCTTCCGGAACGAGCAGCTGCGACGATATTTTCCGCGATCCTACACCGCGCAGCAGATGCAGGACACCATCATCAAACTGCTCGATCAGTGGCAGAAAAAGAAATCCCGCGAACACGAACGATAAACACTATACCGCAAAGGGCTCTCCGAATATTTTGGGGAGTCCTTTTATTATCAGAAAGGGCTGAATTTATATGAATTTCCATGAATTTACGACACAGGTTATTTCTGAGATGCGCCGCCGCTTTCCCGGCTACGACATCCAGGTTCAGGAGGTCCCCAAGCTGCAGGGCGAGTCCTATACCAGCATGGCCATTCATCCGAGCGGCGGTGACATCACGTTGACCATGGATCTGGAAGTGCTGTTCGACAGGTTCCGCAATGATCTCTATCTCGGAAATCCGATGAAGGCGATCGAGCGCGAAATTAAGGAAGCGGTCGCCCAGATGCCGCAGTTTGACACGGAAGCGCTCACGAATTACGAGCGCATGAAGGAAAAGCTGACCCTCCAGCTGGTGCCTTCCGCTAAAAACAAGGACCTGCTGGCTGATATTCCGCACAGGAACATCGAGGATATGGCGCTTGCATACCGTTTTGACATGGGTCATAACGAGCGTACTTTTTTCAGCATCCTCGTAACGAATAAAATGCTGGATGCTTACGGCATTTCCGCCGCGCAGCTGCACGATGATGCTCTGGAGGCGGCATCTCACAGCTGTCCGGCAACGCTTCGCAACATGAATGAAGTGATTCGCAACATGGCCGGGCAGACAGACCCGTCTCCCATGTGGGTTGCAAGCATCGAGAACGGTCAGAACGGCGCGTGTGTTATTCAGTATCCGCATTTTCTGGACGACGCAGCAGAAACGCTGGGCGGCAGCTTCTACGTTCTCCCCTCCTCTATCCACGAGGTTCTGCTTCTTGCCGATGACACCAGTCCGTCACTCAGCGAGTTAGAGAACATGGTTCGCACGATCAATCAAGCTGAGGTCGCGCCCGAGGAAAGGCTTTCAGATAATGTGTTCCACTATGACTGCGAGTCTCATATTTTCGAAAACGCACGTACCTTTGAAGCGCGTCAGTCGGCTATGGAGCAGTCTGTTGCAAACGCAGAGCCGTTCGAGGCTGCGAAGCCTGACACCATGACCGTTCTTCTCGTTCAGCCGAATGCGTACCCCAAGGTGATACAGATTGGCTCAGCGCTCGAGGACCTGCAGCATGCGGTCGATGGCGACATCGAGGCAGTTTATCCGTTCGAGGACAGCGTGGGCGTAATCTGCAACGAAGAGGGCAAACTGCGCGGACTTCCGGCAAACCGTGCGCTCCGTGATGAGGACGGTCATATCTACGATGTGATTGCCGGTTCTTTTCTGGTCGTTGGTCTGGGCGAAGAGGATTTCTGCTCGCTCTCTGCGGAACAGATTGACAAGTTCGAGGCGCTGTTCCATCAGCCCGAGGCTTTCGTCAAGATGGGCCACAGCATTACGGCGGTCCCCATTCCCGACAGCGTACTGCAGGCGCGTGATGAGCACAGGAACGAGCCAAAGCTCACCCATTCCAGCCACGATGACCGCTGATGGTACTGACAGCGGAGGAGGTGATGACTCATGCAGGAGGAGATCGAAAACCGGACGGTGAACCTTGCAATCAGCACGACCAAGCTCACCGCCCGCGGCATTATCCGCCTTGCCGCAAAGGGACTTGCCTATATCAAACGAAAATCCCATGACGCGGCGCTGAAAAACAAAAAGCCGGACGGCAGGCAGACCATTCAGCAGTTGATTGGCCAAAATCAAGGCGTAACAAACATTGATATTTCGCAGACCGATCTCAAGGGATTCGAGAAATACGCCCGCAAATACGGTGTTGATTACGCCATCACAAAGGATAAATCCGTGTTTCCGCCGAAGTATCTGGTGTTCTTCAAGGCGCGCGACGCAGATGCCATGACAGCGGCATTCAACGCCTACTCTGCAGAAGTTCTCGCAAAAAGCAAGCGCCCGAGCACGCTCAGCAAACTCCGCAAGCTGATTGATGCGGTGAAGAACATCCCGACGAAGGTGACATCCCGGGACAAGCAGAGGGAGCAGAGCCGATGAGAATAGATACTGTAAAGCTGAAAAAGCTGCTGCTCAAGGTACTTCCCTACCTTCTGTTTGGTCTGTTCTGCACCCATTTTGGGCAGGCGTGGCGCATGACGGAGGGCACAAATGCTTCTGAACAGCTGCTGTCGTTTTTCCAGACGGCAGCAGCTGCCTTCCGCAGTCCCCTTCCGAGCCTTCACCCTGTCGATCTGCTGATAGGACTGCTTTGCGGTGCAGGTCTCCGGGCCGCCGTCTATGTCCGCGGAAAGAACGCAAAGCATTTCCGGCACAACATCGAATACGGCTCTGCCCGCTGGGGCAATGCAAAGGATATCGAACCCTTCATCGACCCTGTTTTTGCGAACAATGTGATCCTCACAAAAACCGAGCGGCTGATGATGAGCAATCGTCCGAAGAATCCGGCCAATGCAAGGAATAAGAATGTTCTGATCGTCGGCGGCTCCGGTTCCGGTAAGACCCGGTTCTGGATTAAGCCCAATCTTTTACAGCTTCACAGTTCCTATGTGCTCACTGACCCGAAAGGTACGACCCTGCTCGAGGTCGGAAATGCTTTTGTGCATGCAAACTATCGGATCAAGATTTTCAACACGATCAATTTCCACAAGTCCATGCACTTTAACCCGTTTGCCTATCTGCACAGCGAAAAGGACATTCTGAAGCTGACAACAACGCTCATGGCAAACACAAAGGGTGAAGGCAAAGGCGGAGATCCGTTCTGGGAGAAGGCAGAAATCCTGCTTTACTGTGCTCTCATCGGGTACATCCACTATGAGGCGCCGAAGGAGGAACAGAACTTCGCCACGCTCATCGAATTCATCAACGCTATGGAAGTCCGTGAAGATGACGAGGATTTTCAGAACGCGGTGGATCTGATGTTTGAAGATCTGAAGAAGAAAAATCCGAACCATTTTGCTGTCCGGCAGTACGCAAAATTCAAGCTTGCTGCCGGCAAAACACTCAAGAGCATACTGATTTCCGCCGGTGCCCGTCTTGCGCCGTTCGACATTCAGGAGGTCCGGGAGATCACCATGTATGATGAACTGGAGCTGGATACGCTCGGAGATGAAAAAACCGCCCTGTTTCTGATGATGTCCGATACAGACGGCAGCTTCAATTTCCTGATCAGCATGATCTACACGCAGCTGTTCAACCTGCTGTGTGAAAAAGCGGATGATGTTTACGGCGGCAGACTTCCGGTGCATGTACGCTGTCTGATCGACGAGGCGGCGAACATCGGTCAGATCCCCAATCTGGAAAAGCTGGTTGCTACCATCCGTTCCCGTGAAATCAGCGCCTGTCTGGTGCTGCAGGCACGAAGTCAGCTTAAAGCCATCTACAAGGACAATGCCGACACCATCATCGGCAACATGGACTCACAGGTATTCTTAGGCGGCTCCGAACCGACCACGCTGAAAGAACTCTCCGAAGCGCTCGGCAAGGAAACAATCGATACCTTCAACACCTCGGATACCCGAGGCAGCAGTCCAAGCTGCGGCACGAACTATCAGAAGCTGGGCAAGGAGCTGATGAGCCGCGATGAACTCGCGGTTATGGAGGGCAGCAGGTGTATTCTTCAGCTGCGCGGTGTCCGCCCTTTCCTGTCAGAGAAATACGATCTGACGCAGCATCCGAATTACAAATATACAGCCGATTTTGACAAAAAGCTCACCTTTAATATTGAGAAATATCTCGATACCCAGGCAAAACTTCACCCAAGCGATGAGTTTTTCGTCATATCAGAACAGGAGGTAAACAGCCATGACAGATAACAAAAATTTAACGGAGTCTCCCGACTTCGTACAGGAAAACGACAAACCCGCAGCTCGTACCGAGGTAACGATTAAATTCGGCAGGGGTCTGATTGGCGATCCCTTCACCTCTAAGAACGGCAAGGAGTTGGTCGAGGTGAAAATCCCAAACGCCGATAAGTCCGATACCCGTCCGTGGGAGTCTTTCGTGATCTCACCGAGGATGATTCACGACAATCAGTTTGGCAAAGGCGTCTGGATGAAGCTCCCCGAGGACGGCACGACCCGTCTTTCCCGCATGACGAAGACCGGAATGGACGAAGCCGGAAAGCCTGTCTGGAACCGCGAGACCAGAACCGTTTCCAACTCCGAGCTGAAGGCTCTGATGGAGTCGTATAAGGAGAAAGCCCGCGGCTCTGTCCTGTCGGATCTGTCCGGCCGCAAAGTACAGGATACCGCGGGCAAGAATTTCGGACGCACTGCTAATGCCTGCGAGATTGACAGGTAAAGGTACTCCTCATGGCGTATTCCGCTTTATTTCCATTTCTTTTACTATTAAAAAGGCTGATAAGCCGCGTTCCGTCTAAAACGGGCAAAAGGAGAACACTCCTGCTTCTGACTGAGAAAGCACATGCTTTAAGGATACGAAGAAATAAGGAAAAGATTTATTTCCGGGGCAGCCTTCGGGCTGCCTTTACATATAGAAGTGGTTTTTCAAAAAGCAATATGATATAATTTGTAGCATAGACAAAGTGACAAATCGGGAGTTGGAGGATACACGCATGAAAATTGTAATCATTAATGGAAGTGCCAGAAAAGGAAATACGCTGGCAGCAATCAATGCATTTATAAAAGGAGCGTCAGAAAAGAATAAAATTGAAATCATTGAGCCCGACAAACTCAACATTGCACCATGCAAGGGATGTGGTGTCTGTCAATGCTCTAAGGGATGCGTCGATAAGGATGATACAAATTCTACAATTGATAAAATTGCTGCCGCAGATATGATTCTTTTTGCTACACCAGTTTATTGGTGGGGAATGTCAGCACAATTGAAACTTATCATTGATAAGTGCTACTGCCGTGGATTGCAGTTAAAAAACAAAAAAGTTGGCACGATTGTTGTAGGTGGTTCTCCCGTAGGCAGTATCCAGTATGAGCTGATTGATAAGCAGTTTGACTGTATGGCAAAATATCTTTCATGGGATATGCTTTTCAAAAAATCATATTACGCAACAGCCAGAGATGAACTTGAAAAAAATAAGAATTCCATGAACGAACTTGAGTGGATCGGAAAAAATTTATAAAGCACACACCAAATTCCAGTTTATCAAACTAAACAATACTTACATAACCGAAACAGACCGATCCTCTGTTTCGGTTATTTTTATGCCCTTTTCCGTCTTGCAGGTGCACCTGCGGTCTGGAGAAGAGCTGTATATATCACTTTTTCATTTTCAAACCGTCCGTTGTCCCCTGTCGGATGCGGGCAAGAGGAGGAACTTATTATGGAATTTTTCAACAGTGCAGTCGAAGTACTGCAGACTCTCGTCATCGCTCTCGGTGCCGGTCTTGGCATCTGGGGCGCGATCAACCTGCTGGAGGGTTATGGTAATGACAACCCCGGTGCCAATGCTCATGTACGGTAAAGTATCACAAGAAAATTATGTCGAATTGACAGCCGCCTCCGCTATACCGAATAAGGAAATAAAGAGTCCTCAAATTTTGCGCTACTAAATGAAGACGAGCGGAAGTAATCTCCCGCTCGTCAGTAAACTTAACTATGCCATATCAATCCCGCTTCTTTCCCGCCACCGGCACTAAGAACAGCGCGGGCAACAGCAGGAAAGCGGTACAGACCAGCCCCCAGGGTATGGACACCTGCTGGGCTACCAGCCCCACAATAGGCCCGCCGATGATCTGCCCGAAAGAGTCCAGCTGTCCGCTGGTGGAAAAGACTGTGGCGCGCATTTTCTCATCCACATGGTCGTTCATCCAGGCGGCCAGCACAGGCTCCTTGATGGTGCGCATAAGCCCCGCCAGCAGGAACACCAACAACATGAACCAAAAGCTCCGCCCCACCGCGAAGAGAACCAGGCACAGGATATACCCGGCGCTGGTGGACATGACCACACTGGTTCGGCTGACAGTCCCTTTTTTCTCCATGCGGGCGATGAGCAACTGAGAAGCCAGAATACCTAAGCCGTTGCCGATAAGACTGATAACACCGAACCAAGTGACGCTGTTCAGCGGCCCGATAACGGGTATTACCGTGTCATCCAGAAAATGAGCGGTGGAGAGCCGGTCAAAGCCTTCACTGGCAAGTCCCCCGCATAGTGTGATTGCTAAGAGCGCCAGCAACACAGGTGCGCCTTTCACAAAGCCCAGGTTGAGCTTGAACAGGCAGACAAAGTCTTTAAGCAAGCCCTGCCGTTCCTCAATAGCAGGGGAGAAGTTGGTTTCTGGCATGATGCGAACCATCACCAGCCCCAACAACAAGCACAAACTGCCCCCCAAGATGACAGGCATTTGCAGGTTTATGTTTCCCAGCAGTGTGCCCAGCACCACGCCCAGAACGCCGCCGATTTGCCCCATTTGACTGCCCCGCAGGAACACCTTGTCTATGGGTTTGTCCTCTTCCTCCGAGGCAATCCACGCCTCCAGAGCGCCGGTGATGAAGGTATCACCGCAACCCCAGACAACCTGGGCCAGCAGAACCGGCGCGAACCACGGTAGCGCACCCTCCATCAGAAAGCCCAGGCCGTAGAGGAACATTCCAATCAGCACCGAGCGCCGACGGCTATACAAATCCGCCACCACACCGGTGGGTATCTCGAACAGAAAGCAGGAGGTCTCCAGAACCGTCCCTACCAGGACAAGCTGGAAAGCATCCAGCTGCACCACCTCCAGGTGGTACACGATGGAAAGCACTGTGGACATAGAAACCGCCAGGGAACAGACAAATCGGAACAGCAGGTAGACAGAATATGCCTTTGAATTTTTAGCAAACATGAAGTTACATCCTCCTAGTATAATAATGGTGTAGTCAAGAACGACTACTGGTTAATAGTTACAAAGTCCAATCTAATAAATCTATATAGATATAACGGAAGGAGGAGTTCCCCCTCCATCAGAAGTTATAGGACATATTTACCGTGTCTGAGGTTTCCTTAATGCACCAGACAAAATATAGAGGTATAATCACTGAAGGCAGGATCATTGACGTTTCCTCCTTGGGAGCCGGCCTTCTGGCTGGCGATACCTCTTAGAAAGTCTGTCAATCCTTTCGGTGGTGATTTATGTTTTGGCTGGTTGGGAAGCCTCAGGCTATACCTGTATAAGCCGCTAGGTTGTGTATCCACCCTTTGGAATTGGATGCCTGCCGGAAAGGATATTACTATGCACTATCAAAAAGTACTCAAGATGCCTGAAAGCATCCCCTATCTCTCTGTCGGGTTTGATGTCGGCGCAGACTTCACCTGGATGTCTATCATGCTCCCCAATGGCATCCTCATCGGTAAGCCTTTTAAGATCATTCATTCTGATCCGCAGTCCCGTGAGCTTGCCATCTCAAAAATAAAGGAAGCCCAGGAGATGTATTCTCTTGAAAGCCGCTGCTTCCTTGAATCCACCGGGATCTACCACATCCCACTCCTGTGCTTCCTTCGTGATAAGGGTTTTGACTGCGCCGTCATTAATCCTATCATTACTAAGAATAGCACAAATATGAACGTCAGGAAACTGCATAATGATAAATTTGATTCAAAAAAAGCTGCTAAAGTCGGCCTGGATGCCTCCCTTAAGGCTTCCATTGTCCCGGATGACGCAATCATTGACCTGCGCAATCTCGTGCGTGACTACTATTATTTCAAGGACCTGCAATCCGCCATCGTATTGAAGCTTCATGCGGAACTCAACTTGAATTTATTTTAAGCTATCACGTTTTACCTTCTTAAGCCTTACTATCATTACCATAGGAATTTCTTTGTTGGTTTTAAAACATTCTTCATAAAATCCATCAATGACAAATCCAGCTCTAAAACAAAGGTTAAAAATATCTTGTATGGAACGATGATAATAAATCTGCTCTTTCGGTTGCCCTTCAATCGCTATATCATAGTAACTGTGCGGTGTCATATATTTTTCAGTCAACGTGACAAAACAAGGGTGTTGCGTTGCAAAGACAAAAATTCCGCTTTCCTGCAACAGTTCATAAACAGCCATAAGAAGTGGTTCAATATCCGTAATATCCATAATTGCCATATTAGAAACTGCTTTCGTAAAGGCTCGATTTCTTTTTAATTCTAATATACTTTTTCTATCGGTCGCATCCGCCACACAAAATTCAATTTGTTTTGCATATTGTGATTGCCGTCTTTTAGCCAATTCTATCATTTTTTTGCTGTAATCAAAAGCGACAACCGAAGCGCCTCTTTGTGCAAGATACGAAGAATAATTTCCATTGCCACACGCAATATCCAAAATGTAATCCGCAGGATTAGGAGATAGAAGTTCCGTTACTTTGGGACGCACTACCTCTCTGTGAAATTCATTAGATTCGTCACCCATTGCATTATCCCAAAATTGTGCGTTCTCCTCCCAGATTTTTTTACTTTCCTCTGTTCCCATGTTCTCTCCCACTCCCCAAATTTGCTTTTTTGCTTCCATTAAATCTTCCTTACTATATTCCATTGTTACCCTCCATAACTTCTGATTGTTGCCGTCTTGACGATTATGTATCTTTACATTACCTTCTGAAACATATGGCGCACCTTGTCCAGGCGGCTGTTTGGACGGCGGGGCTGGATGACCGGCTGACCGACAGCGGCCTGATATCCTTTCAGCTCTGTAAGGCATACGCTCCGCCCGTTGGTGTAAAAGGCCAGATCAGTACGGTATGCCTGTATACAGCGGGCGGGAATCTCGCCAGTAAAGACAACTTCATCCTTTTTTACCTGGGCCGTTTCGATGGTGGCACAGTATTTCGGTGCATCATGATAAGCCCTGGAAAGGTATTCCTGGGGCGCATAGAGGATGAAGGAGAGATAAGGTTCCAGCAGCTGCGTCCCCGATTCCTTCAATGCCTGTTCCAATACAATCGGGGCCAATGAGCGGAAGTCCGCCGGCGTGCTGACCGGACTGTAATAAAGCCCGTATTCAAAGCAAATCTTACAGTCCGTTACGTTCCAGCCGAACAAGCCCTGCTCCAGCCCGTAACGGATACCATCCCTGACAGCGTTTTGAAAACTCTGGTTCAAGTATCCCAGCGAAACCCGGCTCTCGTATTGTACACCGGAGCCAAGCGAGAGTGGTGTAACAGACAGTCCTATGGATGCCCAAAACGGGTTGGGCGGCACCTCGATATGGATGGTGTGGCTGGCTGCTTTGAGCGGCCGCTCCATATAAATGACGGAGGGTTCCTTTACCACTGTTTCAAGCTTGTATTTTTCCGACAGCAAAGCGGAAACAACCTCCAACTGCACCCGGCCCAAAAAAGAAAGAATGATCTCATGGGTGATGGAATCCACTTCGCAACGCAAAAGCGGGTCAGTATCCGCAAGTTGCGTAAGAGCGTCCAGCAGCCGTTCTCTTTGCGCTGCCGTTTTCGGCGCAATCGTCGTCCGCAGCATGGGGAGGGGGTCCTCGCGCCACCTTTTACGAGGGAGCCGGGTTTGGTCCCCTAATACATCGTTTAACCTCACGCTGTCGCTGGGAAGGATAACAATTTCACCCTGATAAGCGGTGTCTGTCCGAACAATTTCCCCTTTGGATGGAATACGCATCTCTGTGATTTTCAGCTTTTCTCTCCCGGCCAGGGCCACCGTATCCCGCAGGCGCAGCGTTCCGCTGTATAACCGTAGATAGACACGCCGCTGGCCGCAATCGGTGTACTCAACCTTGAAAACGCTGCCGCATAGGGCGGCGCCCCCCTGTTCCCCAATCGGTTGGAACAGCCCTGTCACCGCATCCATCAACGGTTGAATGCCAAGGCCATTTTTGGCGCTGCCATGATAGACTGGGAACAGGGAGGCGTCTTGAACCCGCTGCTGTTCCTCCCGCGCAAGTTTTTCCCGGCTGATTGGTTCTCCTGCGATATACTTTTCCAATAATTCATCGTTATTTTCGATGACCGCATCCCATGCTTCTATGTCGGTATTTTCCTCCAGGACTATTTCCGGGGACAGCGACACCGTCTGCTTGATGATAATATCGGCGGAGAGCTTATCCCGAACAGACTGAACCACGCTCTGCAAATCAACGCCAGCCTGGTCGATCTTGTTGATAAAGATAACGGTGGGAATGTTCATTTTCCGCAGGGCATGGAACAGAATACGGGTCTGGGCCTGCACGCCATCTTTAGCGGAGATCACCAAGATGGCCCCATCTAAAACAGCCAAAGAGCGGTACACCTCCGCCAAAAAATCCATGTGGCCGGGCGTATCCACAATGTTAACTTTACATCTGTGCCACTGGAAGGAAGTGACTGCCGCTTGAATGGTAATCCCACGCTGCCGCTCCAAAAACATGGTGTCCGTCCTCGTTGTCCCTTTTTCGACGCTCCCCGGTTCTGAAATGGCTCCGCTGGCATATAGCAGGCTCTCCGTCAAGGTCGTCTTTCCAGCGTCTACATGGGCAAGAATTCCAATATTGATTATTTTCATGTGATTGTCCTCCCTTTACAGCCCCAAAGGGCATAAAAATCCCCAGCAGTAAAATACTTTTACCACTGGGGATTATAAGTTGCGGACATACACATATACAGCATACACCTGTTTGTGATTGCTGTTTTTGGGGATATGTCAAAATTGATAAGGCAAAAGTATTCTTAAATTGGGTACAAAAAACTAAGCCCCTACAAAAGGAGCTATCATAATCCTTTGTTCCCACTATTTGATTATAGTTTTATTTAAGAATACCTTGCCGCATATTTTTTACTCCTTTTCTGGATTAAATCATTGTATCACATCAGTTTTAATCATTGTATCACATCAGTTTTAGGAAAGCAAGTACCTAAAAGAAATTTTTCTTCCCCTTATATGTAACAATCATACCGGCTTCCTAGCGTTCAGAATGTTTTCTGCTGTCTGCTGTGGTGTTTGGTTGGAATTGTCCAACCAAAAGCCGATCCGTGGTGTTGTCTGCATTTTACTAAATACAAATTCAATGTATACAGAAAGATATAAGGAGTGGGAGGGATTCCGCCGTAGTTGGCATTGTAGGAAAATCCAAAAGTTTAGATTTTCCCACAATGCTTATCTTTTGGTCTTTGGTTCGGAATAGTGTAGTGCTGGCGGTCTATCTCTTGTTTTCGGTTGCTTGCTTCCTTACCGTACATGAGCATTCTCTTGCGGCTGCTCTTGCCCGATTGCCGGAACAGACGCAGGAAGAAATCTTTTTGTACTACTTTCAGCACTTGACGCAGAAAGAAATCGGAGAACAAAGCGGCTGGACACGCAGCACAATCGGGCGGCATATACGGCTTGCCTTGAAGCGGCTGAAAGAGGAAATGGAGGTGCTGTCCCATGAGTAACCGACTTCTCCCCTATGACACTATCATAAAGGCACATGAGGGCGACCCCATAGCGATACAAGCCGTCCTTGACCGATACGCTGGATATATCCGCTACTTCTCTAAGATGAACGGCTATTACAACTCTGATATGGAGGACTACATCAGAACAAAGCTGATTGAAAGCCTGTTCAAGTTCCGGCTTGACCGATAACATAGAAACTGAATATCCCGCCGCCCCGCAGCGGCACATGAAGCAGTAAATCCGAAAAAGATTTGCTGCTTTTTTTGCGCTCATTTTTGGCAAATTTCCAAAAGTTCCGTATTAGATAGTGAAACCAAAAAAGGCTGCCGTTTTTTTTAGACAGCGGGCAAAACGCAGCTTCCGAAACGCCTTATTGTCGGGAAAGACCGAGCCGCCGGAAAAGTTCTTGCCGGAAAGTCCGTCATTTTTGCTTTTTGCGGTGTTGTAGGGAGTAAGAGGAAGAACGCCAGCCCGCAGCCTTTTATGAAAAAGCTGGTTATAGATTTTCTGAAAAAGTGGCAGTAGGAAGTGAACGGCAGTCCGGCAGTTTCTTAGAGCAAGATTCTACCGAGGTGCCAAAATTCGCTTTCTGCTCATTTTGCCCCTGCGGGAATCTTGTTGGGGAGTGCCTTCCCCAAACCCTGCCATGCGGCTTACGCCGCTGAAAAATCCCTCAAAATATTTTTCGGATTTTTCAAAAACAGTTCCGCTTCACACCCCGTTTTTCTCCTATTAGTGGGAGGACACCACGCACAAGAAAGGAGGTCAACCACCTATGAAACGATACAACACACCCCACCGCAGCCGGGTAGTCAAGACACGCATGACAGAAGAAGAATACGCCGCTTTTGCGGAAAGGCTTTCTGCTTACCACATGAGCCAAGCCGAGTTTATCCGGCAAGCCATAACCGGGGCAGCCATACGCCCCATCATAACTGTTTCCCCCGTCAATGACGAGCTGCTTGCCGCTGTCGGGAAGCTGACCGCCGAATACGGCAGGATCGGCGGCAACCTAAACCAGATAGCCCGGACGCTGAACGAGTGGCACAGTCCCTACCCGCAGCTTGCCGGGGAGGTACGGGCGGCGGTTTCCGACCTTGCTGCCCTAAAGTTTGAAGTCTTGCAGAAAGTGGGTGACGCTGTTGGCAACATTCAAACATATCAGCTCTAAAAATGCCGACTATGGCGCAGCGGAAGCCTACCTCACATTTGAGCATGACGAGTTTACCATGAAGCCCACCCTTGATGAAAACGGGCGGCTGATACCGAGGGAGGATTACCGCATTTCTTCCCTCAACTGCGGGGGCGAGGATTTCGCTGTTGCCTGTATGCGAGCCAATCTCCACTATGAGAAAAACCAAAAACAGGAAGATGTGAAAAGCCACCACTATATCATCAGCTTTGACCCACGGGACGGGACAGACAACGGCTTGACCGTAGACCGGGCGCAGGAGCTGGGCGAGCAGTTCTGCAAAGAGCATTTCCCCGGACACCAAGCCTTAGTCTGCACCCACCCGGACGGGCATAACCACAGCGGCAATATCCATGTGCATATCGTCATCAACTCCCTGCGGATTTACGAAGTCCCGCTTCTGCCCTACATGGACAGACCAGCCGACACACGGGAGGGCTGCAAGCACCGCTGCACCAATGCCGCTATGGAATATTTCAAGAGTGAAGTCATGGAGATGTGCCACCGGGAGGGGCTTTACCAAATCGACCTCCTAAACGGCAGCAAGGAACGGATAACCGAACGGGAATACTGGGCGGCAAAGAAAGGGCAGCTTGCCCTTGATAAAGAGAACGCCGCCAGAGAAGCCGCCGGACAGCCGACCAAGCCCACCAAGTTTGAAACGGACAAGGCGAAGCTGCGCCGGACGATACGGCAGGCACTTTCCCAAGCCGCCAGCTTTGACGAATTTTCTTCCCTTTTGCTGCGGGAGGGTGTGACCGTCAAGGAGAGCCGGGGGCGGCTTTCTTACCTCACGCCGGACAGGACAAAGCCCATCACAGCCCGGAAGCTGGGGGACGATTTTGACAAGGCTACCGTCCTTGCCATGCTCACGCAGAACGCCCACAGAGCCGCTGGACAGACCAAAGCCATACCCGAATACCCTGCCGCTGTCAAAGAGCCGTTACAAGGGGAGAAAATCGAAAAAAACACCCCGGCAGACAACACCTTACAGCGCATGGTTGACCGGGAAGCCAAGCGAGCCGAGGGCAAAGGCATGGGCTATGACCGCTGGGCGGCAAAGCACAACCTAAAGCAGATGGCGGCTACCGTTACCGCTTATCGGGAATACGGCTTTTCTTCCCCGGAGGAACTGGACGCAGCCTGCTCCGCCGCCTATGCCGCCATGCAGAAAAGCCTTACAGAACTGAAAAATGTGGAAAAGACGCTGAACGGGAAAAAGGAGCTGCAACGGCAGGTGCTTGCCTATTCCAAGACCCGCCCCGTCCGGGACGGGCTGAAACAGCAGAAAAACGATAAGGCAAGGGCAGCCTACCGCCAGCAGCACGAAAGCGACTTTATCATAGCAGACGCAGCCGCCCGCTATTTCAAGGAAAACGGCATTTCCAAGCTGCCAAGCTATAAAGCCCTGCAAGCAGAGATTGAAGCCCTTATCAAAGAGAAAAACAGCGGCTACAACGATTACCGGACAAAACGGGAGGAATACCGCCGCTTACAGACGGTCAAAGGCAATATCGACCAGATTTTAAGCCGGGAGCGAAAGCCCGTGAAGAATCAGGAACAGGAGCGATAAAAACTACCCCCAAATGCACCCGAACCCATACCAAACAAGGGGGCTGCCCCGTACCCTATCCGCAATACCAAAGGATTTTTTAACGGGCTTACAGAGCAGAAAAACCCCGAAAATGATACCGAGATGATACAGAATTACCGCCGATACCGCCACACCAGCGGAAACGGCAGAAAGGAGCACAATTATGCCAAGAATGAGCAAGAAACGGCGACTGGAATGGTCTTTTTTCCTGCGGCAGGTAAAAGTCGGGGATACCACCTGCGACCGTATCACATACAATGACCTCTGCCGGGGCTGTACCCATAGCTGCAAGCAGAGTTTCCGGGCGGTTATCATACTCTGCCCCCGCTACTATTCCAAACGCCGGAAAAAGGAGGGCAGGGACAATGGCAGATAACCGCAAGTATTACTACCTCAAGCTGAAAGAGAACTTTTTTGACAGCGACTCCATTGTGCTGCTGGAAGATATGAAAGACGGGATTTTATATTCCAACATCCTTTTGAAGCTGTACTTAAAATCGCTGAAAAACGGCGGGAAGTTGCAGCTTGACGAGCATATCCCCTACACAGCGCAGATGATAGCGACGCTGACCCGCCACCAGATAGGGACGGTTGAAAGGGCTTTAGAGATTTTCCGACAGTTGGGGCTTGTGGAGCAGCTTGACAGCGGGGCTTTCTATATGACCGACATTGAACTGATGATAGGACAATCCTCTACCGAAGCCGAGAGAAAACGGGCTGCAAGGCTGGAAAACAAGGCACTTTTACCACCCCGGACAAACGGCGGACATTTGTCCGACATTCGTCCACCAGAGATAGAGTTAGAGAAAGAGATAGAGATAGAGATAGAAAAAGAGAGAGAGGGAGAAACGGGACACCCCGCCCCCGCCGCTTATGGCAGATACAACAATGTGATACTGACCGATACAGAGCTTTTCGGGCTGAAAACAGAGTTGCCCGACAAATGGGAGTATTACCTTGACCGCCTATCCTGCCACATCGCTTCTACCGGGAAACAGTACCACAGCCATGCAGCCACCATTTACAAGTGGGCGCAGGAGGACGCAGCCAAAGGCAAGGGTACGCCAAAACAGAGTATCCCCGATTATTCTTGCAAGGAGGGCGAGAGCTTATGAAAAACGAAATTGAAGATATGATTTTAAATATGACAGCCACTACCGCCGAAGCGGAGGACTACACCGGGGAGGACGGGCTTTTATACTGCGGCAAATGCCATACGCCCAAAGAAGCCTACTTTGCAGAGGGAAAGACCTGTTTCGGGCGTGACCGCCACCCAACAGACTGCGACTGCCAGCGGGCAGCCCGTGAAAAGCAGAAAGCTGCTGAAAGCCGACAGAAGCACCTTGAAAAAGTGGAGGACTTGAAACGCCGGGGCTTTACTGACCCTGCTATGCAGAACTGGACATTTGAGCATGACAATGGCAGAAACCCACAGACCGAAACCGCCCGTTTTTATGTGGGGAACTGGGACACCATGCGGGCTGAAAATATCGGCTATCTGTTCTGGGGCGGCGTGGGGACGGGAAAAAGCTATCTTGCCGCCAGTATCGCCAACGCCCTTATGGAGAAAGAGGTTGCCGTCTGCATGACAAATTTTGCCCTTATCTTAAATGACCTTGCCGCCAGCTTTGAGGGCAGGAATGAATATATTTCCCGTCTTTGCAGCTACCCCCTGCTGATACTTGATGATTTTGGTATGGAACGGGGGACAGAATACGGGCTGGAACAGGTTTACAGCGTGATTGACAGCCGTTACCGAAGCGGCAAGCCGCTAATCGTCACGACCAACCTCACGTTGGAGGAATTACAGCACCCGCAGGACACACCCCATGCCCGTATCTATGACCGGCTACTTTCCATGTGCGCCCCCGTCCGTTTCACGGGCAGCAACTTCCGAAAGGAAACCGCACAGGACAAGCTGGGACGGCTAAAGCAACTGATGAAGCACTGAAAGGAGAGCCTATGGCAGAAACGAAACAGAAAAGCACCACCAAAACAGACCGCCGCCCGGACTGTGTGACGGAAATCCGCATGGGCAACTCCGTCCTTACTGTTTCCGGCTTTTTCAAGCAGGGCGCAACTGACACCGCCGCCGACAAGATGATGAAAGTGCTGGAAGCGGAAGCTGCTACACAAAAAACGGCGATTTGACCGACCATAAAGAAGCAGATTTGACGCTTTTGCCGCTATACAGACAGCCGCCCCATGTGGTACAATCAAGGTACGGAATAGTGGGGCTGGCTGTCGGAAACGGAGGATTTTATGTTAAGACAGACCAACCAACAACCAATTACCGCCCTTTACCCAAGACTTTCCCATGAGGACGAGCTGCAAGGTGAAAGCAATTCCATTTCCAATCAGAAGCGTATCCTTGAAACCTATGCAAAGCAGAACGGCTTTTCCAATCTGCGCTGGTACACGGACGACGGTTATTCTGGTGCGAACTTTGCTGGGGTTAGATAGCGATACTTTTTACATCTACCATGTTGCGGCGGTCATGGTTGACAACTTGCGTCGGCTCCTGCTCGGTATCAACCTGTCCGACAAAGCTATAATGGATTTCGATTTTCCGGGTGTTGGTTTCCCGGTCTAATTCATGTATCAAAATACGGTCGATAAACTCATGGACGTTTTCATAGGTCAATTCCTGTATGTCGCTGTATTTCCCGACAATCTGAATAAACCTTGATATATCCCTTTTTCGCTCGGTAACGGTTGCGATCTGCTGTTGTAACTCGTCTATCCTTGCGGCAAGGGATTTCTTTTCGTCCTCATAGCCGGAAGTTAGAAACACAAACCGTTCATCTGTCAGTCTGCCTAATGCGTTGTCCTCATACAGCTTGCGGAAAAGCGTGTCAAGTTCGGTCATACGCGCCTGTGCTTTGAAAAGTTCCTTTTGCTGCTGCGCTAATGCCTTTCTCGCTTCCATGTCGCCGTACTCGGTAGCTTTACAGATAAAGTCCTGTTCGTGTTCCTTAACATACCGCAAAACCCGCCGCATATCTTCCAGCACTAAATCAAGAAGTACGTTTTTGCGGATATAATGAGAGGTACACTCGCTGCCTGTCCTTGCCCTGTTGCGCCATGCGCCGCAAGAATAGGAAAACTTGCGCGGCTCGATATTTACGCCCTGTTGGTAATACATCTTATGTCTGCAACCAGCGCAAAACAGCAAGCCGGAAAAAATATCAATCTCCGCTGCTTTTGTCGGGCGGTGGCGGGTAGCAATCCGCTTTTGCGCAAGTTCAAAGGTTTCCTCGTCAACAAGCGGCTCATGGGTGTTTGGGAAGAAATAGCGTTGTTCTTCTTCGTTCTTCCGGGTCTTTTTCGACTTGTAGGATACCTTGTGAGTTTTCGCGGTTATGGTATGCCCTAAATATTCCTGCCTTGCTAATATGTCATAGAGCGTTTTGTCCGGCCAAGTATAGGGGGCGATCATTGCCCGCTGATACCGCGCCTGTCCTGTACGCTGATAGCGCAACGCTCCAATCGTCAAGACTTTGTTTTCCGCAAGCCATTTTTGGATTTCGCACATACGCACGCCGCTAACAAACATAGCGAAAACCTGTTTGACAATCGGCGCGGTTTCCGGGTCGGGTATAAGGTGGTGGCGGTTGTTCGGGTCTGGGATATAGCCGTATGGATATTCCCCGTTGACGCGCTCGCCTTTTTGCGCCTGTGCCTGTTTAACTGCGCGGATTTTCTTGCTTGTGTCGCGGGCGTAAAACTCGTTAAACCAGTTCCGCAAGGGGGTAAACTCGTTATCCTCCCGCGCTGTGTCAACTCCGTCGTTGATCGCGATATAGCGTACTCCGTTTTCGGGAAATACAATCTCTATGAGTTCGCCCGTTTTCAGATAGTTTCTGCCAAGACGGGAAAGGTCTTTGGTAATGACCGTCGCCACTCGTCCGGCTTCCACTTCCTGCAACATCGCTTGCAGCCCCTCGCGCTCAAAACTCACGCCGGAAAATCCGTCGTCCACAAAAAACTTTGTGTTCAAAAAATGGTGTTCGTCCGCATAGCGTTGAAGTATCATTTTTTGGTGCTGTATGCTTCCGCTTTCTCCGGCTTGCATATCCTCTTGACTTAAACGGCAGTAAAGGGCGGTGATTTTATTCGACTGTAACATTAGTCCTCCTTTCCGACAGCCGAATAAACAGGTATAATGTGTTGCTATCATTATACCATATCCCGCCGCCTAATGCACTACTCGGACGCTAAAAATCCCGGATTTCCGGGCTTTTTCTGCAAATCCTTTACAATGAGTTTCTCAATCTTTTTATGGATTGTATCGGTTGCCTTTTCACTCGGCAACGCTTGAACAAGATAGGTGATTTTCCCTATTTTGCGTTCGGTTGTAATTGTCTGTTTTTTATCCATTAGAAAAACCTCCTTTTCCTGTATGGATAAACTATATTCGTCAAAAGGCAAAAACGGGCGGTTGTTAGCTGCAACCTCACGGGAGTTTCACCCCGGCCCATGCTTATGGGTGCGCCGCGCAATACTTTGAGGGTGTTCAACGCGGGAGTATCATTGTGCCGCCTTGTATGTCGTCGCCCACAAGCTGCTAAACCTGTTTTACGGCGCGGTAGTTCTCGCTCGGCTTTTCCCCTATGGGGAAAAGCTGTCACGGCGTACCCGCCGACTGGCTCGGTACAGACGGAATGTACCCGTTTGCCTGTTATGCTGCGCACCAAAGGCCGCTTTCTTTGTCAAAGAACAATAGGCTTTGTCGGCCTGCAAAAGCACATCAACAGCGGATATGCTTTTGCGGAACGACAAATAGCCCATAACGGGAAGCGTGGAAAGGGGACACGCTCCCCGCATGGGCTAAAAGATTATCCTACATGAAAAGCAAGGGTGCGGGTAATAAGGCGCACTTGCAGCCTGTTACGCATTTCCTCGTCCACATAGGAATAGGTATTGCCCGCGTCGTCTTTCAGCGTGCGGGTACAAAGTTTCGCTATGTAACCCTCGTAGTGCTTCAAGATCGCGCACATGGCGGTTGTGTCGCCGTTTGCCGCTGCGGAAATGACAGGGAACGGCAACAGATTTTCAGACTTCCTAACGGTATTCATCATCTGCTTTTCCCTCCAAATACTGTTTGATTTTCGCAAGCGCGGATTTCCTGTGCCGGAAAACCGTCGTGCGTACAACATTCAGCAGTTCGCCAATTTCCGCGTCGCTCATATCCAAGAAGTAGGACAAAAGGATAATGTCGCGTTTCCTTTCGGGCAAAGCGTTAAGGGCTTCGGCAAGCAGTTCATTTTTGACGAGTACATCAAAGCCGGACACTTGAAAACGGAAATAATCGCTTTCGTATTCGTCCGTTGTGAAAAGCTGCGCGAGTTCGCTTTCGCTCAAATCCGAAAAAGTAACTTCGCGTGCTGCGCGTTTCGCAAGAGTGCGGCGGTGGCTTTTCGCTTCGCCGACCAAAGTTTTCTTTGCTAATGCGTCGTACTGATGTTGTATTCTTTCCTTGTCGGAAGAAGATAGCTCCATAGAGTTCACCTCCTTCCCGCGTGGAGTAGAGGACGGGAGTTAAGGGCTTGTCCTCTCTGCCCCTTTCGCTCCGTACCCGTTCGGGAGATGGCTCTTGAGTGCGCTTTTCAGAAAAAAGTTGAAAAAAGCAAAATGCGCCCGTCCGCAAGACGCGGACGGGCGCAAAGGAAATGTAAGCAGTAGCTAAATGTATTGACAGTTCACATTCATAGCCGGAATATCCCGCTTGCGGAGCATAGCTTTTTTTGACCGCAAAGCATTAGGCGGGTTACAGTAAATAAAAATGGACACGGCGATACCTCCCCGATACCGCCGTATCCTTAAAAAAGGGCGACTTTAATACACTACCCGCAATCCATTCTATAATAGGGAACAGCGGCTTTTGCGCAATATTAAATAAAAAAGCCGATAACACATAGGTTTTTTGACCTAATGCGTTATCGGCTCTGCGTCTATGCGTCTGGCACTTTTAATCATTTTTTTTTGAATTTATTATATGTGTTAGCTAACTGTCCACAAGCCGCGTTAATCTCTCTGCCATGAGAAACTCTCATAGTAACTTCAAGTCCTGCTTGCTCTAATTGATGTTTGAATGCAACTATTTCCCGTTTCTGTGGTGCTTTAATTCTTGAATTGCTTGTTGGGTTGTATTGTAACACGTTAATCATAACTTTTTTGCCCCGAAACCATTTTGCAAGTTGTCTTACATCTGAGGGCCGGTCATTTATACCCGGTAAAAGCAAATACGCAAAGACAATTTTGCGATTATGCCTTTCAGAATAGGATAAGGCTTGCTTAACAACATCTTCAATAGCATATATGCGCATGTGAGGAATAATACGATTTCTTGCAGATTGTGTTGCTGCGTGTAAAGATATTGTCAACTGAATTTTAAGATGTTCCTCGCGCAATTTTTTTAATTGATCGACCGGACCAACTGTTGATATGGTAATGCCGTCGGTTGGAAAGTTGAGCCCATATCTATCTCGGAGAATATGGATTGCTTTTATCAAGTTGTCATAATTGAATAAAGGCTCTCCCATACCCATAAAAACGATACGGTTTACTTTTCGACGCAACAATATAATCTGTTGTACGATTTCTGACGATGTTAGATTACGAACAAAGCCATTTCGCCCGGACTCACAAAAAATACAACCAACAGGACAACCGACTTGTGTGCTCACGCAAACAGTTCCACCATCTCGCCGCTTGATAAAAACCGTTTCAATGTATTTGTTGTCTTTCAGTTCGTAAACATACTTTTCAGTATCACTGCTTTTGCAAATATTTTTTACCAACATTGATAGATTTTTTTTGCGTGGTAATTGCTTATATAATTCTTCATATAAGGCTTTTGCTTCATTCTCGCCAATAACTTCCGACATTTCTTTGTAAGTAAATCCGTATGGATCATTCCGTACTTCCGCAGGCGTATATTTAGGTAAACGTTTCATTTTTATATCCTTTCTTCTAAATAATAAAAGTTTGTTTTTCTGTATTTTTGATTACAATCTCTAATTTTTCTACATCAATGATATGCGTCAATTTGCATTTAGGGCAGAAAAGAGGAAAATCTTTTAATACAGTATTATGAAATACTTGAACTCTCGTCTTTCCGTTACAAATCGGACATTTTATCCAATATTTTTTAAGCATTATATTTCACTCGTCCTTTTTACACAAAAAAATGCAGGTCAATCCTCAACATGAGCATTGACCTGCATTTATAATGCACAGAGCAGTACAACAAAACTAAGGCATAGCTTGCACTATGTCTATACTATATCTATACGTCGTTAGTTTTTTGTATAGCATCCGCAAAATAAGCATGACAAAAAAGCCCATGTTGAAAATGGGAAAATCCTTTTTTTCAATGCTTATCTAATACGCATGCTATGCAACATAAACGCCGCCTCCTTTTACATAAATTTTATTTTATCAGAAAATCAGTCTACTGTCAATACACAACAGGAAGTATTTAACCTAATGATATGAATTGTGTGGACATATCCAAAAAGAAAGGTGAACTGTAAAATGTAACAGGGTGAATGAAAATGGCAAAAAGACCCGTACCATTGTACGACTTTAAGGCTTTCGGGGCAGCTATAAAAGCCGCGAGAAATGAATACGGCGAGAGCCGCAAAAAGGTAAGCGACGAGTTATATATTTCCCCGCGCTACCTTGCGAATATCGAGAACAAGGGACAACAGCCGAGTTTACAGGTATTCTATGACCTTGTAACCCGGTATCATATTTCGGTAGATCAATTTTTCTTCCCGAACAGCAATGCGGAGAAATCCACCGGGCGGCGGCAGCTTGACGCGCTGCTGGACGGTATGAGCGATAAAGGCATACGGATTGTAACCGCAACAGCAAGGGAGATAACGGAAGTCGAAAAAGCAGAGGATTAACCTCACAATATGAGAAATCGGGAGATTGCAGCGCATGGCGGCTGCAATCTTTTTTTGCGTCCAAAATCAAAGGAACGCGCAACAAATACCGCCTTTCGGTGGGGGTATGGAGTAGATAGCAAGCACAGCAAACGAGTACCCGTTTGCGGAAAATGCTTGTTGGGATAATCCCAAACCCTTATACCGAAAGGCGGTGCGGAAATGGAAAACCGAAAGAGAAATATACAGATGAAGTTTTACGTTACGGAAGAAGAAAAGCGGCTGATCGACGAGAAGATGAAGCAGCTTCCCATAAAGCAGTATGGGGCATACTTCCGTAAAATGGCGATAGACGGGTATATTCTTGTCGTTGACCGAAGCGACACAAAAGCATATATCCGGGAACTGCAAGCGGTGAGCCGGAACATCAACCAAATTGCAAAACGCGCCAATGCGACGGGGACGGTTTACAGGCAGGATATAGAGGACATTAAAAAGGCGGTGGACGAGATATGGCGGTTACAAAGACGCACCCTATTAAATCAACCTTAAAGGCTGCGATAGACTATATCTTAAATCCCGAAAAGACAGACGGGAAGCTGCTTGCGTCCTCTTTCGGCTGCGGGCTGGAAACCGCCGATATTGAGTTTGCATGGACGCGGGAAGCTGCCGGAGATCGCGGCACACATTTAGGGCGGCACTTGATACAATCCTTTGCGGTGGGAGAAACCACACCGGAAGAAGCGCACAAAATCGGCATGGAACTTGCCGGGGCGGTATTAGGCGGCAAGTATGAGTTTGTTTTGACAACTCACGTCGATAAAGACCATCTGCATAATCACTTGATTTTTAACTCGGTCAGCTTCGTTGACTACAAAAAGTACCATTCCAACAAACAAAGCTATTACCATATCCGGCGCACCAGCGACAGGATATGTAAAGAGCATGGGCTATCCGTCGTCGTGCCGGGACAGGACAGAGGGAAAAGCTATGCGGAATATACCGCCGAAAAGCAAGGTACAAGCTATAAAGCCAAGCTGAAAACGGCGATAGATAACCTCATTCCCCGAGTGAAAGATTTTGACGAACTGCTGCGCCGCTTGCAGGAAATGGGATATGAAATCAAACAGGGCAAATACATTTCTTTCCGCGCCGCCGGACAGGAACGGTTTACCCGCACAAAGACGCTCGGCGCGGCCTATACGGAAGAAGCGATAAAGGAGCGTATCAAGGGCGTGTATGTTGCCAAAACAAAAACGCTGCGGGAAGATAAAAAAATCCGGCTTGTCGTTGATCTTGAAAACAGTATCAAAGCCCAACAGTCGGCGGGCTATGAACGGTGGGCGAAAATCCATAATCTGAAACAGGCTGCTAAAAGCATGAACTTCCTAACCGAAAATAAGATTGAGTATTACAGCGAACTTGAAAGCAAAATCGCGGATATTATGACCGCCCATGACGCGGCGGCAAAGGCGGTTAAGGAAGTGGAACAGCGTATGTCTGATTTGTCGCTGCTTATCAAGCACACCACCACATACCGACAGTTAAAACCGATTTACGATGAATACCGAAAATCGCCGGACAAGGAAAAGTATCTGCGGGGACATGAAAGCGAAATTATCCTGTTTGAAGCTGCGGCAAGGGCATTAAAGGAAATGCAGATAAAGAAGCTGCCCGATCTCGCCGCGCTGCGCAAGGAGTATAGAAGCTTAAACGACAGGAAAACCAAATTGTATGAAGATTATCGGCAAGCCAAGAAGCAAATGCAGGAATACGGCGTTGTCAAAAAGAACGTCGATAGTATTCTTTACCCGTCCCAAAGCAGGGCGCGGGAGCAGGAGCGATAAGGCGCAAAACATGGGGTGGCAAGTGGAATGTTAAGGGCTGAAAACGCCTGTGTTTCTGCGGCTTCCAGCGCATGAAAACGACATAGACGATAAAGTATATTCAAACCCGCAAAAACGGCTTTCTAATTGTCCACGCAAGGACAAAAAAAGAACAGGGGCGCGGTGCCGGAAATCGGCAACCGCGCCCCTGTTCTCTATGGGCTATTCCTCGTCGGTCAAGATAAACTCCCTTTCGGAAAACTCGCTGTCCGTCATGGCTTGCAGCTTGTTCACCGCTGCGGCGGCAAGCTGGCGCATATCCTCGTCCATGTAGGGCATGGCGGCAAGGATATTTTCAAGCGTTGTTTCCCGGCTGTCCTCGGCGTAGATCGCAACAATGTTTTCTTCCTCAATGGTAAAGCGGGTATTCATGCTATCAAACCTCCAAATCCTTTTTATGCTCTTTCTGTTTATCTTTCGGCTGCTGCGCCGCCTGTTTCTTGTATTCGTCCAGCTTCTTCAAAATGGACGGTTTTTTCTGCGGCTGTTCCCGTTTCTCGGCTTTTACCGCTTTTGCAAGGTCGGTAACGGAAATCGCTTCCCCCGCCTTTGCCCGCTGCTCAAAATCCGCGACGGTGGGCGTTTGCGGCGTATTATTGATAAGCCCGTCAAAATTGTTGTCGTTCTGCTCTATGGTGTCCTCGACGTGCTTTAAGGGATTATCCCGCTGCGGCTGCTCGGCGGCTATGGCATAAGCCTGTGTGCCATTTCCCATAATGAGATACTTCCCGTCCTCCGACGCATGATGAAAACCAAAGCCCGCCGCTTCGATCTGTTCACGGCTCATATCGGTAATATGAAAATTGCCCCTCGGCGTTCTAACGGTTTCACCCGTCAAAAGGCTGTCGGGGGTCGCTTCCGGCTGCTGCTTTTCAAGCTGCCCGTCCTTGTAGGAATATCCTTGCGCCGCGATTGCTTCAAGGGTCTTGCCCGTAACGTCGCCATAAATCCGCTTGTCTGCGTCAACCAGCATTTGCAAAGTGTCTTGTACGGTGTCGGACAAGGCTTGCTGCTGTTCGGGCGGCAGCTTGTCAAATACGGGGGTCTGCTGCTCCTGCAAAAACTCCGGCACTTGCTGAAAACCGATACTGTCTACATAGTGGGCGGTGTCCTCGTCGTTCTGATGAAGCACAACAATGTCGGAAACGGAAAGGCTATGCCCCTTAAAGTCGGCGGGGTGGTCGATATTAAACCTTTCCCAAATGTCGCCCAGCGTCATATCCTTTGTAAGCGGTGCAGTATAGACGAGTTCATAATTTACCCGGTCAATGGTAAGTCCAGCCGCTTGCAGACGGTCATAAGGCTCAAAGCGCAAGTCCCTTGTTTCGTCCCCGCGCTTTAACTGATAAATGGAAAAGGTATCGCCCTGCTCCTGCTCGGCTTGCCGCTGCTGCTGCAACTCGGTAAAATGCCCCTCAATCTCGGTAATGAGTTCCTTTGCGGTGGTCTGTATTGTTTCAAGGGACGCTTTTAACTCGGTCATTTCCTTGCCGCTGCTCCAACCAGCCACATAGCCGAAAGAGTAATCGGAAGTATCAAGGCCGAAATGCTGGCAAACCGTATAAGCGACGCTTTCCGCTTCTACCTCGCAGGTATGGCGGTCAACGCGGTTTTGCTGCTCCGGCGGGGCGTTTAAGTCTACGTCGTGCAGCTTCGCATGGGCGATTTCGTGAATGGCGGTCTTTACCGCCTGTAATTCACTCACGCCCTCTTTGATTGCAATACGCTTGTCGGTCAAACTGAAATACCCATTTGCGCCGTTTGTGATCTGCTCAAATGCAATCGGGACGGGGGACGCTTTTTCAAGGGCGGCGAAAAAATCCTCGTACTGCTCCACATCGGCAAGCAGCGGTTTAACGGAAAGGTCGGGAAACTCCTTGCCCTCGGTCTGCGAAATATCAAAGACGGTTATAACCTTAAAGGCGGGGACGGTGATTTCCTTTTCTTCCTTTACCACTTTTCCCTCGCGGTCAAGCATGGGCTTTCTCGTTTCGGGGTCGATTTTATCAACCAGCTTTTTCACCTTGTAGGGCGCGGGGGCAAAGATTTTAATGCCTTTCTCGCCTTTCTTTACATGGCGGTCAAACTCCTTTTCCCATTGACGGAAGCCCATTACCAAATTGCCGCCCTGCATAGCAATTAGGATAGTGTTATTCAAACTATAATCATGGAACTTTGACATAGCGGTTAGAAACTCTTTGTAGCGGTCGCTGTCAAAAATCGCCTGTACGCCCTGTTCCAAACGCGCGGTGATCTCCTTTACCTTTTCGGCGGGCTTTTCGGAAGTAAGGATAATGGGGACGACGGGGCGGGGCTGCTGCGGCTCTGCGGCCTGTGCGTCTGCTTGCTGCGTTTCGGCTGCGTCCATATAGGCTTTGTCCTGTTCGCCGCGCTCCGGCTGCGGGTAACTCATAATGCGGTATTCTTCCGGCACTTCGCGCCCCTCAAACTGCCGTTCCCACTCGTCGCCGCTTTCCACGATATAGCCGTACTCGGTAAACGCGCCTTTTTCCTGCGCGGCAGCGTTCCTGCCAAAAGTAGAAAGGTCAATGCCGCCTTTCCATTCTTCGGGCATTTGTACCATGCCGGATTGATTTAAGTAATAGTCGCCCAAATCGTGGTAGTTATGTACTTCGGGGATATGGACGTAAAAATCCACGTTGTAGGTGAAGTCAATTACCTGTCCAATATTTGCAAGCCCGTTTTTCTGCTGCAAAGCTGCGTTCAGCTTGCCAACCTCGGCGGGGTCAAGCTGTTCGAGCCGCGCCGCAAGAAAATTGAGTTCGTCCACGTCGGCGGCGCATACCATTTCATAAGGCAAGGCAATATGTTTCTCCGGGTCGTCGGAATAGCCGCGAATGGAAAAATCCTGCGGGTTGTCGGCGGTAATGCCGACGTTCCGCATAGCTTCGTGCAACTGCTCCTTTGTGGCGGGCATATCCAACCAATAGCCGCCGGGGTCGCCCGCGTCAAAGCGGCTGCGGTTGCCTATCATAATAGAAAACTGTTCGCTCATGTGTTCACGCTCCTTTTCCTGCCCGGTATTTTCGGGGATAGCTGCCGCCTGTTGCTGCTGCGGGGGTTCTTCGCCCTCTATGGTGTAGTCCGGCATGAGCATACCGTTTACTTTGAAATAGTCGGCGTACTCCTGCGGGATAGGCGGGGAGATTTCCGTAAACAAGCGGTCATACGCTTTGATACGCCCATTCAGATACTTTTCCATAGCTGCCTTGTCGGTGAAAACCTTTCTATCTTGTCCGGCAATCTTCGCTTGCCCGTTCCTGTTCGGGCTGTTGGTATAAACGCCCCATGTGAGAGAATAGGAGTAAGGGACGCTTTGCTGCTTCTCCCTGTCGTAACGGGTGTTTTCGTAAATGTGGTAATTCATCTGATATACCCGGTTGCTGCGAATATGGCGGTTATGCTCGGTGGTCTGCCACTCGTTAGCGGTGTGCTGGACGTGCGGCGTTCTCACATATTCAAGTGTTTTATCCAGCAAAAGCGTTCTTCCCGCCTGTTCTTCCCATGCGGCGGCGCGTTCTTTAAGGTCGTCAAAAATCGCCTGTTCTGCCGCCGCGCTTTCGCTGCGCATGGAAAGTAGCTGCGCAATCGGCAAGGAAGCATAAGGGGCAATCTCCCTGTCCTTTGCTTCAAAATATATCCGGCGTTCTATCCGCATGGTTTCGGCGGCTTCTAATTTGTCATGGTCGTATGAGGAATACGGCATATTCTTTCATCACGTCCTTTCTCGGTCATATAAGGGTTTGGGACTATCCCAACAAGCAAAATGCCCGCGCTCTCTATGGGAAGCGCGGGCATTTCTCGCAAACGGGTACTCGTTTGCTGTGCTTGCTATGTAGTTGTTTTTATCCGTAAACGCCTGTTTCTCTCGCTTTGGGCTTTCTGTCTGCGGCGTATCTTTGCCGCGCAATCGGGGCAGTATTTCGCCCGGTTGCTGCCCGCCGCAAACGTGCTGCCGCATACCGCGCAACGCTTCAAATCGGTTTCCCCGCTGCGGGTGATCTGTTCGCAAAGCTGCCTGTCGGCGGGTAATACCGCTTCGCGGAAATAGCGGCATAGCAGCGAATAGCTGATACTCTGCACACAAACGCAAGTTTCCCCGTCGTCCAGCAGCAGACAATTCCCGCAATCGTTGTTTGCACAAGCGGCGCGGGTCATTTTCTTTACGGCGCGGTATTGCTTTTCATCAAGCCTTATCATTTTCGGTTCTGCTCGACGCGGAAGTTTACATACTTGCCGCCTGTGTCGGCAAGCAGCACAACTCCGTCAAAGGTCTTTCCCGTCTTGGTCGAGTACATACCTTTGATTTTTACCTTTCCGTCTTTCAAAAGGGCGGCGGCAATCGCCTTTGTGAAAGCCTTTTTGCGCTGCTCAAAAAAGCGGTCATTCTTCCACATCACAAAGCTGCAAGCCCTGTCGGAGCAGTAAAAGTTTTTCTTGCCCTCGTAAACCGCCGCGCCGCAACGGGGGCAAGTGCCGATTGCTTCCCGCTGCGGGGTAAACAGCTTCGCTTTATCCTCGGAAATCGCGGAATAGGTCTTGACAAGCCCCGCTGTCATTTCCTCAATCCCGCGCATGAAGTCGGCGGGGCTGTCGCTGCCCTTTGCAATCCCGGTAAGGCGCGTTTCCCATTCTGCCGTAAGCTGCGGGGACGTAAGGCTGTCGGGCAGAATAGCGACAAGGTTATACCCGTCCTTTGTGGGGATTAGCTTTTTGCCCTTGCGCTCGGCAAAGCCCGCGCTAATGAGTTTTTCAATGATACCCGCCCGCGTCGCGGTGGTGCCTAACCCTTTGCGCTCCGCGTCCTCCGGCGTGTCCTCCTTTCCCGCACTCTCCATAGCCGAAAGTAACGTATCTTCGGTAAATGCCTTTGGGGGCTGCGTGTAACGTTCGGAGATCTCCGCTGCCGGATTGTCAAAGGTCTGCCCCTCGGCAAGCGGGGGTAAAACCGCTTCCGGCTCTGCGTCCTCATCCTGTTCCCCGGACGCGGCGCGGGATAGTCTTTCAATCTCGCGCCAACCCTCGCAAAGCGTCGTCCTGCCCTTTGCGGTAAAGGTATAGCCGCCGCAAGTGAAAACCGCCGTAACCGCTTCATACTCATAGGGCGCGGCAACGGCGCAAAGCAGTTTTGCGCACACAAGGGTCATTAGCTTTTTCTCACTTTCGGCAAGGGAAGAAAAGCCCGTTTTCACAAACTCCGCTGTCGGCAAAATGGCGTGATGGTCGGTTACTTTGCTGTTGTCGCAAATCCTCGCAAGGTCGGCTTGCAGCTTCACGCCCTGCATAAAGGGGAGAGCAGCGCAAAGGCCGGTGATAAGTTCCTTTGTGCTGCCCTCCATATCGGAAGTGATATATTTGCTGTCGGTGCGGGGATAGGTCAAAAGCCGTTTTTCATAAAGGGCTTGCGCATAGTCAAGGGTCTGTTTCGCCGTAAACCCATACAAACGGTTTGCTTCCCGCTGCAAGGCGGTGAGGTCAAACAGTTTCGGCGGGGCTGCGGTCTTTTTCTCTTTTTTAAGGGAAGTACAAACGGCCTGCGATTTCTCGCAAGCCGCTTTCATCTGCCGCGCCGCCGCTTCGTCGTCCTGCCTTTCGGAAAGGGCGGCAACGCCGCCAACGTCCAGCCGGACGACATGATATTTCTCTTTCTTAAAGCTGCTGATTGCATAGTCGCGGTTTACCAGCATAGCAAGGGTGGGCGTTTGCACTCTGCCGACATTCAATGTTTTATGGTAGAGGATAGAGAAAAGGCGGGTCGCGTTAATGCCAATGAGCCAATCGGCCTTTGCTCTGCAAAGCGCGGATTGATAGAGGTTGTCATAGCCGCGCCCGTCTTTGAGATTTGAAAAGCCCTCGCGGATTGCACTTGCTTCCATGCTGCTAATCCAAAGGCGGGAAAAGGGCTTTTTGCAATTCGCCTGTTCATAGACAAAGCGGAAAATGAGTTCCCCCTCGCGCCCGCTGTCGCAAGCATTGATAATCTCGGTAACGTCGCTGCGGTGCATAAGGTCTTTGAGAATGGAAAACTGCTGCTCCTTGCCGCTGGCAACAATAAACTGCCACTCCTGCGGGACAATGGGAAGATCGTCGTACTTCCATTTACGGAATTGTTCATTGTAGGTCGCCGCGTCTGCAAGGCTAATCAAATGCCCGATACACCACGACACAAGGTAGCCGCCGCCCTCAAAATATCCGCTGCGCTTTTCATTCGCGCCCATAACGGCGGCAATCGCCGCCCCGACGCTCGGTTTTTCTGCAATTACAAGTTTCATAGATTATCGTCCTCCTGCTCGGTCTGTTCGGTTTCGACTACTTCCGTTTCCTCGTCGTCCTCGTCAAAATCAAGGTCGTCAAGGCTGCTGCTGCCTTTCGCCGCGTCCTTTTTGGGCTTCAAAATCTTAAAGTAGTAGAACGCGCCGCCGCCCGCTGCGGCAACAAGCAGCACGACAAGCAGAATACCCATGCCGCCGCCTTTTTCTTCTTCCGGCGGCTGCTCGGTTTCTTCCGGCTCCGGCTCGGCTTCCTTGCCCGCGCACTCGCTCATGTTGACGCTGCAAACGGGACAATCGGTGTTGACGCTTCCGGCAACGCATTTTTCAGTACAGCTACAAACGGGGGCTTCGGTCTGCCCGTCCTCCATAAGGGCGGTTAAATCCGCTTCGTCCACTTGGTTAAGGAAATGGACGGTATTTTCCCCGTCCTCGGCGCGGTCAATGATGATGTAAAAATAGTTTCCGTTTTTCGTAACGACGGTAATAAACTGCTTATCGCCGGACGCTTCGCCCGTTATGTCGTCCACAAGGCTCATGTTGCCCTCCGGCGTTAAGGGCTGCGGCTCATAGCCGCCCGTCGTTTCTTCCGGCTCGGTTTCGGTTACGGGGGTAGGCGGCTCGTCGCTCACATCACCGCCGCCCGCAAAAGCGGTAACAGAAAAGCCGCCCATGAGTACAAGGGCGGCAAGCAAAGCGGTAACGCTGCGGAACAGTTTTTTATGCTTCATCTTCGGTTTCCTCCTGTTCGTCGGTGTAGTCTGCGTCCGGCTGTGGCAAGGCAATTTCGCCGCTGGCGTAAGCGGAGAGGAACGCGGCAAGCTGCGCCCCGTCAAGGTGTACCGCTTTCACCATTTGAACGATCTGCGCGTTTTCTTCCTCGATTTTCTGCGCTTCAAGGTCTTTCAGCCTTTTTTGGTATTCAAGGATTTTCGCCCTCGTTTTCTCAATATCCCTTTCGATACGGTCAAGTTTCGTGTTTGCCATAGAAATAAACTCCTTTCAAAGTCAGTTGTAATGTAGCCGCCCATAGGCGTAAAAATGGGATTGCCAATAGCTTGTATCAAGTTTTGCGTATTGTATCGGGTCGCCACAATGCAGCATGACGGGGCTTCCGTCCCCGTCCTCGCCAACGTAGATACCCACATGAGATACCCCCGGCGTGTCGTATGTACCCGTAAAGAAAACCAAATCCCCCGGCTGCGGGTTGGAAACGCGGGTTGAAATGTTGTAAAGCCCTTGCGCCCCAAGTCTGCCCGTATTGTATAGGCCGCTGTTCGTCAATACATAACTCACAAAGCCGCTGCAATCAAAAGAGGTTTCCGGGGTGCTGCCGCCCCACACATAGGGAAAGCCGACGTATTTATCCGCTTCCTCTATGAGCCGCGCAAACTGTTCATCGGAATTAAGCAGCGCGGCGGGTACTTCATAATCGGCGGGCGGGTTTTCATAGTATTTAGACACATAGCCGGACGACGGGAACAAATCGGGGCGGTTTCCCAGCGACGACATATACATAGCGTACATGGATAGCTGTTCCTCGCCCATGATGTAGACGGGGACATGGGAAAGGTTGAAGTTTTCCAAATCCACATGGAGAATGTAATAGTTGTAGGGTACTTCAACCTCATATTCGTTGCCCTCGCTGTCCGTCCTCGTTTCGGTGCGGTATCGTACCTGTACTTCTTCCTCAACGGTCAAGATATACTGTTTCTCAAAGAGCATTTCAAGGGTGCTTTGCGCTTCATCAAGGGTAAACACGCCCTCATGCAGCGCGGAAAGGATAGAGATTAGCACATAGGGGTCATGCTCGATCTCGTCCGCGTTCACCCGGTATTCGTCATAGCCGGGGTATTCGCGCTCGATATTATTCAGCATATCTTGTAACTCGGCTTCCATAGCGGCATACGCGCTTTCCGCGCCTGTAATATCCGCGTCCTCGGAAAGATAGGACGACGCAATTAAGCCGCTGCCGCTGTTGCCGCCAAAGAGGGAGCAAGAGGACAAGCCGCCGAAAAGCAGAAGCACGATAAAGGCAATCCCGCCCACAAGCAAGCAGCCTTTCCAGTGCCGGACGACAAAGAACGTCGCCCGTTTGGTTTCCTGCGCGGTTTTCTTCGCCGCCTTTGCGGTGGCTTCGGCGGTCTTTTTCACTTTGCCGCCCGCTTTCAGCGTCTTTGCATACTGCTTTTTAATGCGCTGCTTCTGCCAAAAACGGGAAATCGGGTTTGAGTGCGCAAGGGCGGGGTTATCGTGCAGCGCCTTTTGATAGAGGAAATCGGCGTTTGCCTTTACCGCCTTTCTCTCGGCTGCCGCCGCTGCCCGGTAGGGTTTCAGCTTGTGGCTGCGTATGCCGCGCTTTACCGTCCGCGCCGCCATACCGCCCGCTTTCTCGCCCGCAAGTTCTACCCTGTGCCCGCTTTCCACACCGACATTTTCTTTCTCAACCTCGTAGATTTTCCCATGTACGGTGCTGTTCAACTCCTGCGCCGGACGGGACAAGGGGTTATGCCGCAACTTGCCGTTTGGGGGCTTATCCGTCTTTTCAAAGGAAAGGCGCGTCTTTGCCTTGCCTTTCGCTTCGTCAAAAACGCGCTCTTTCTTGATTTTGGTCTGCTTGGGGATAGCCGCCCGCGCTGCGTCTAAACGGTCTGCCGCTTTCTCGGATTTACGGATAGATTTCTGCAATTCCGGCGTTGCCCGTTCCGCTTCGGAAAACTGCAAGCGGGAAGTATGGGTTTTTAGCTGCGCCGCGTCAAGGGCTTTTTTCCCTGCGCCCTTTGCCGCTTGCCGTTCAACCTCTGCGCCGATACGGTCAACAGCCTTTTCTGCCGCTGCGGTAGGGGCTTGGGAATAGTTTTCCTCCTGCGGCCTTTCGCTGATACTCGTTGTTTCGCCCGTCGTGAGGTTTTCCGCAACCGCCCCGTCGCGGGTCATTTTCTGCGTTACCTTGTCGGGGGCTTTCCATTCCTTGCTCAATCTTCATCACCTCCAATCCGCTGTTTTGCAAGGGTGCAATAGTCGGGGTTTAACTCAATGCCGATATAGCGGCGGGAAAGGTGCTTTGCCGCCGCTGCGGTGGTGCCGCTGCCTAAAAACGGATCAAGGACAATCCCGCCCACGGGACAGCCCGCCAAAATGCACGTTTCCGCAAGTTTGGGCGGGTATGCTGCGAAATGCCCGCCATGATACGCGACATTGTTGATCTGCCAAACGTTGCGACGGCTGCGGACGGGACAAATCAACTCGTCGGCGTATGCGCCCTTTTCGCGGGGGCGGTTGATTTTCTGCGGCTGGTTTTGCCCCGGAACAGTAACGTTATACTTGTTTCCTTTGCTAACTCCGCTTTTCAGCCGCCCCGCCGTTGTGGGGGCTATCGGCTCGGCTACTGCTTGCCAATTGTAGTAATACTTCTTTGACTTGGTAAGCAGAAACACATATTCATAGCAGCGGGTCGGCCTGTCCCGCGTGCTTTCTGGCATGGGGTTTGTTTTGTGCCAAATGATAGAACTGCGCAAATACCAACCGTCGCCCCGCAAGGCAAGGGCTACAAGCCACGGAATACCGATTAAATCTTTGGGCTTACAGCCGGGGGCGCGGTGGTTGAACGCCACTTGCTGCCCGTTCCTGCCTTTGGGATATTTGGGGTCTTGGTGGTCGGCTTTGCTGCCTGTGCCGCAATAAGTGTCCGCGATATTCAG
The DNA here is from genome assembly GCF_027684505.1 of Butyricicoccus sp. AF18-9LB. Classification (NCBI taxonomy): domain Bacteria; kingdom Bacillati; phylum Bacillota; class Clostridia; order Eubacteriales; family Butyricicoccaceae; genus Butyricicoccus; species Butyricicoccus sp. AF18-9LB. The sequence continues at coordinate 1,694 of NZ_JAQCWA010000009.1, read as the reverse complement.
CCAACAAGTCCCCTCCGGCGTAAGCACCCGCTTTACCTCATGGAATACCGCCGTAATGCGGGAAACATATTCTTCCGGCGTTGCTTCCCGTCCGATCTGCCCGTCTGCGCCATAGTCCCGCAAGGCATAGTAGGGCGGGGACGTTACGCAACAATCAACTGCGTTTTCCGGCAAGGTTTGAAGCACCTGCAAGCTGTCGCCGCAATAGATTTTGTCCGTTTCTATCCTCATGCCGACACCTCGCCGGGTTTGGTCGTCATGACGCGGTACAGTTCCGTATCCTGCGGGAAACGGTCAATAAAGGGCAAAATCACGTTGCCGTAGAAAATAAGCCCCTCGCCCGCGTCGGAATGGGTTACATAGGTCATTTGCTGCTGCGAAATGTTAAGCTGCTTTGCAAGGATTTCCCTGTCGCCCTGTGCTTGGTTGAGCATATAGACAAAATCGCTGTTTTCAAAAACGTTTGAAACTTCTCTGCTCGTCAAAAGGTCTTTGACGTTCTGCGTGATACCTGTCGGAATACCGCCCCACTTCCTAAAACGCTTCCAAATCTCGACGCTGTATGCTGCGGTCTGTTCCTCTTTCAAGAGTAAATGAAATTCGTCGATGTAATACCGCGTCGCCTTGCCCTCGCTGCGGTTTACCGTTACTCTGTTCCATACTTGGTCTTGGACGATAAGCATACCGACTTTTTTAAGCTGCGTACCGAGTTCCTTAATATCAAAGCAGACAAGGCGATTATGAATGTCAACGTTTGTCCTGTGGTTAAAAATGTTCAAGCTGCCGTTTACATAGAGTTCCAATGCCGCCGCGATACGCTGCGCTTCCTTTTCCGGCTGCTTCTTGATCTCGTCGTAGAGGTCGCCCAAAATCGGCATATTCTCCGGCTTCGGGTCGGCAAGGTAGTTGCGGTACACGCTGATAACAGCGCGGTCAATCAAGGTCTTTTCGACAGCTTCCAGCCCGTTTTTACCTCCCATAATCAACTCACAAAAGGAAAGGATAAAATCGCTCTTTAAGGCTATGGGCGTGTCGCCCTCGCTGTAATTGAGGTTAATATCCATAGGGTTAATGTACTGCGTGCTGTTCTGCGAAACCTTGATAACCTGTCCTTTCAAACGTCCGACAAGGGGGTAATATTCGGCTTCGGGGTCGCAAATGATAATGTCGTCGGACGTGATAAGAAAAGCGTTTGTGATTTCGCGTTTTGCAGAAAAACTTTTGCCGCTGCCCGGTGTGCCGAGTATCAAGCCGTTGGGATTTTTCAGCTTCTTTCGGTCGCACAAAATCATGTTGTTGGAAAGGGCGTTTAAGCCGTAATACAATGCTTCGCCGCTTTGGAACAGCTCTTGCACCGTAAAGGGAACGAAAACGGCGGTGCTGCTGGTCGTCAAGCCGCGCTGGATATGGATAAGGTTTTCCCCCAACGGGATAGAGGACATAAGCCCCTGTTCCTGCCGGTAGTCAAGGCGGGTCAAAATGCAGTTGTATTTCTGCGCGATTGCCGCCGCTCCAAATACTTCGTTATCCAATTTCTGCTTGGTATCTGCAAGGTTTAAGACAAGCAGCGTAAGCAGAAACATTCTTTCGTTGCGGCTCTGCAAATCGCGGAGTAGGTTTTTTGCTTCCCCGCCGTAGGTGGCAAGGTCGGACGGAAATAGCGATAGGTAAGCCTTTGAAGTTATCTCCAGCTT
>NZ_JAQCWA010000008.1:2050-116461 GCF_027684505.1 Butyricicoccus sp. AF18-9LB | reverse complement strand
GATAGTATACCATACTGTCTAACAAATGGGGTGCAGTTCATGCAGAGATGACGGTTTTTGTTACTCTTTTACAGTATTTGCAGTCAATGCCGCGTCAAACTCCGGCCAGCACCGCTTGAGGATAGCCGGTTTGCCCTCGGCGTTGATAAAGCAATGGCGGCTGTCGCCGGTACAGCGCAGCGTGCCGGTCGCCTTGTCGTAGACATCATAGTGCAGCGTCATGCGTACGCCGTTGTACTGCGTGATAGATGCTTCGATTCGCACGGTTTCGCCGAATTTCGACATGGTTTTGTACTGGCAGGAGACCTCCAGCACCGGACCGCTGTAACCGGCCTCTTCGATGCGGTCGTAGCCGAAGCCGAGCTGCTCGAGCAGATCCACGCGCGCCTCCTCGAACCAGCGGATGTAGTTCGAGTGGTGGACGATGCCCATGCCATCGGTTTCATAGTATTGGACTTTGTGCTCACAGGGGTTCATAAAAACACCTCGTTATTGGAAAAAAGTGAGTTGCGAAGTTTTGGGATTGCAAGTTTGTTCTTTGACGTTCAAGAATATTTGGATAGATCATGAAAAGACAATTCATAGGAGCTGTTATAGAAACCACGCTCTGTATAAATTTCTGTTGTAGGTGATCCTGTTATAAATAATCAAGATTATTGAAGGAAACGGCACAAAGATGCGAACAAAATGAGTCGTTCGCATATACAAAGATCAAGCATTCGTGACTATTGACAGGATCAAACTCGGTTCGATATACACCGAAAGAAAGTCTATTTCGTTGGCAAATATGAGCAAGATGACAATCGAACTGTGCGAGATCGGCAGTCTCCAATATTATTGGGGAAAATGCAGGAGTATTTCGTAGAATTTGCCGCCAATATGGGGATAAACTGATATACCCCAAAACGTCTTGCATGATGCGCTTATAGTATTTTTTAATCGTTTTTCATATTGTATTTATTGATAGGAAAGCGCCCTCTCCGAGGGCGCTTTCTGCACAGGCTTTACTTAAAGTATTTCACGCCGTTTGCAAACAGCGGCTGATACTTTTCGCCGTAGATATTCTTGCCGACAAACGGGCTGTAACGCTCGGTGTGACCCATCTTGCCGAGCACACGGCCGTCCGGGGAGGTGATACCCTCGATCGCGCACATGGAGCCGTTCGGGTTCCACGCGATGTCCATGGACGGGTCACCGTTCAGATCGGTGTACTGGAACGCTACCTGACCGTTCTTGATCAGGTCGTCGATGACGTTCTGCGGTGCTACGAAGCGGCCCTCGCCGTGCGAGAACGCGATGGAGTGCAGGTCGCCGACATTGCAGGAGGACAGCCACGGAGACTTAACCGACGCAACGCGGGTGGTCGCGTAGCGGCTCTGGTGGCGGCCGATGAGGTTGAAGGTCAGCGTCGGGTCGTCGCCGGTCATCTCGTCACGGATTTCACCGTAGGGAACCAGGCCCAGCTTAATGAGCGCCTGGAAGCCGTTGCAGATGCCGAGCATCAGACCGTCGCGCTTGTTCAGCAGCTCGTGGATGCTATCCTTGATGCCTGCATCGCGAAGGAAGGACGCAATGAACTTACCGGAACCGTCCGGCTCGTCACCGCCGGAGAAGCCGCCCGGCAGGATAACCATCTGCGCCTTACGGATGGAGTTTTCGAGCTGCTCAGCGCTCTCGCGGAGGGCATCCGCGGAGAAGTTGCGGACTACGACGATCTCAGCCGCGCCGCCTGCATTCTCGACCGCACGGGCGGTGTCGTACTCGCAGTTGGTGCCGGGGAATACCGGAATAACCGCCAGCGGCTTTGCGCTCTTGACTGCCGGAGCGGAAACATTGCGCTCGGTAAAGGAAACCTTGGTCAGATGCTCGTCGGAAGCAGCCGCCTTGGTCGGGAACACGCTCTCGAGCTTGCCCTCGAAGGCATTCGTCAGCTCGTCGAGCGTTACGGACTCACCGGCAACCGTGATCTTCTCATCGTCGGTGGTATAGCCGACCAGCCAGTAAGCCGGGAGTTCGGATGCGGCTTCAATCAGGATGCCGCCGAAGTTCTTGAGGTACAGCGCGTCAGACGGGAACGAGTCGTCCATCTTAAAGCCGATCTTGTTGCCGAGCGCCATCTTGCAAACGCCCTCAGCGATACCGCCGGTGGACAGCGCCCATGCGGATACCGCCTTGCCGGACGCAATCAGGTTTGCAACCTCGTTCCACATAAACTTGAGCGTGGTGTAATCCGGCGTGCCGTCCTGATTGTACGGTGCATCGAAGAAGTAAACCGGATGACCTGCCGCCTTGAACTCAGGAGAGATCAGGCGGGAAGCGTCCTGCGGTGCGATTGCGAAGGAAACCAGCGTGGGCGGTACGTCCATATCGTCGAACGAGCCGGACATGGAGTCCTTGCCGCCGATGGCTGCCAGACACAGGTTCTCCTGTGCGGTGTATGCGCCCAGCAGCGCGGACAGCGGCTTGCCGAAGCGCTTCGGGTCCTTGCCGAGACGCTCAAAGTACTCCTGGAAGGTGAGGTAAGCGGTCTCAAAGTCACAGCCCGCTGCGACCAGCTTTGCCACGGATTCGATTACCGCGGAAGAAGCGCCGAGATACGGGTTCTGCTCGGTGAAATACGGGTCAAAGCCGAACGCCATAACGGACGCGGTCTCGCACTGACCGTTCAGGGCCGGCATGGTAGCCGCCATAACCTGCGTCGGGGTCAGCTGATACTTGCCGCCGAACGGCATGAATACCGAGCTTGCGCCGATGGAGCCGTCGAAACGCTCAACCAGACCGCGCTCGAGGCAGATGCCAAGGGTAGAGGCGTGGTTCAGCAGCTTTTCCTTCTCGGAATTGCCTGCCGGAGCGCAGGAGATGGACGGAGTCGGCAGTGCGCCAACCTCTGCGTCAACGTGCTTGGAGCAGCCGTTGGTGTTGAGGAAATCGCGGGAAACATCGACAATCTTGACGCCGTTCCAGGTCATGCACAGGCGGTTCTTGTCGGTAACGGTTGCGACAACAACAGCCTCGATATTCTCCTTGGCAGCTGCGGCAATAAAGGCGTCTACGTCCTTTGCACGGACAACGACAGCCATGCGCTCCTGCGACTCGGAGATAGCCAGCTCGGTGCCGTCCAGACCGTCGTACTTCTTGGGAACCGCGTTCAGGTCGATGTCCAGACCGTCAGCCAGCTCGCCGATGGCAACGGATACACCGCCCGCACCGAAGTCGTTGCAGCGGCGAATCATGCGGGTGACGTTGCCGTCGCGGAACAGACGCTGAATCTTGCGCTCTTCCGGCGGATTGCCCTTCTGGACCTCAGCACCGCAGGTCTCAAGGGACTCCTCAGTGTGCTTCTTAGAGGAGCCGGTAGCGCCGCCGCAGCCGTCACGGCCGGTCTTGCCGCCGAGCAGGATGACGATGTCGCCCGGCTCGGGTACCTCGCGGATGACGTTCTCCAGCGGAGCTGCACCGACAACAGCGCCAATCTCCATGCGCTTTGCGACATAGCCCGGGTGATAAATCTCGTGTACGAGACCGGTAGCAAGACCGATCTGGTTGCCATAGGAGGAGTAGCCCGCAGCAGCTGTCTGGCACAGCTTGCGCTGCGACAGCTTGTGTTCGAGGGTCTCAGACAGCGGTACGGTCGGGTCACCCGCACCGGTCACGCGCATCGCCTGATAAACGTAGGAGCGACCGGACAGCGGGTCGCGGATCGCGCCGCCGAGGCAGGTAGCCGCGCCGCCGAACGGCTCGATCTCGGTCGGGTGGTTATGGGTCTCGTTCTTGAACATGAGCAGCCAGTCCTCGTAGTGACCGTTCACGAGCGCCTTCACTTTAATGGAGCAGGCGTTGATCTCCTCGGACTCGTCGATGTTCTTCAGGTAGCCGCGCTTCTTGAGCACCTTAGCCGCGATCGTACCCATGTCCATCAGCGTAACCGGGCGCTTGGCAGCCTTTTCCTCGCCGTAGACCTCCACACGGGCAGCCATGTAGCGGTCAAATGCGTCCTGCACCATCTGGTCCTCGAACTTTACGTCGTCGATCTGGGTGAGGAAGGTGGTGTGGCGGCAGTGGTCGGACCAGTAGGTATCGACCATGCGAACCTCGGTGATGGTCGGGTCGCGCTTTTCGGTGTCGCGGAAGTAGGTCTGCAGGAACTTGAGGTCATCCAGATCCATCGCCAGACCCATATTATGCAGCAGGTCAGAGAGAGCCGTCTCGTCCATGTGAGTAAAGCCGACAACCGATGCCACGCTGGTCGGGATGGCGTACTCTACCTTGAGGGTTGCAGGCTTAGCCATCGAAGCCTCGCGGGTGTCTACGGGGTTAATCAGATAGCCGCGGATCTTGTCCATGTCCTCAGCGGTGAGTTCGCCTTCCAGAACGTAAATTTTAGCGGCTGCAACGGTCGGGCGTTCGCCGCCGGTGAGCAGCTGGATGCACTGTGCGCAGGAATCGGCGCGCTGATCGAATTGACCGGGCAGCGGCTCTACCGCAAGGATGGTGTGAGCGCCTTCCGGACGGGGAAAGTCCTCGTCGTAGCACACATCAGCCATAGGCTCGGAGAATACGATGCCTTTTGCCTTCTCGTAGGTCTCAGGTGCAAGTCCCTCTGCGTCGTAGCGGCAGAGATAGCGCACATGAGTCAGGTTTTTGATTTCCAACAGGTCGTGCAGGCTGGAGAACAGGCTGCGTGCTTCGACATCGAAGCCGTTTTTTTTCTCGGAATAACAACGATTGACGCTCATGATCGTGTTCGCTCCTTTATTGCATGATACTTCTATTCTACATTTTTCACACAGATAAATCAATCGGTGAGGGCGACAAAATATTGTTGATTTCGATGGAGAAGTTTTCTATACCGTTAGAACAAATTAATAATCAGGCATTCGTAAGCAGTGATTGATGGGGTGGTGCAGCCTTCTTCGCATGGTTATATCCTGTTAAAAATGGCAGCTGCAGGATGTGACAAGATGCAGCGGTGGGAAGAAGATGAAACCGTGAGGTGATCTCCACTCCTCACTCTTTTCTTTCAATTTCCAAAGAGGTGTGATATAATGTAAGTCAAGAGGAGGGCGACCGTACATGCCGCCCTCGTATTCAAAAAGACGGCGCCGTGCAAACCGGTTGAACACACAGGCGCGTCTGGTATCAAATTATGCCGCGGAATACTCTGCGGTTACAGGAGGAACTGTTATGGAAATCAAGCTCTCACCGTCTATTCTGTCCGCAGATTTTGCAAATCTTGCACGCGATATTAAAATTGCCACCGATGCCGGTGCGGAATACGTTCACGTTGACGTTATGGACGGTCACTTCGTGCCGAATATCACCATCGGCGCTCCGGTGGTTAAGGCGCTGCGCAAGGCGACCGACAAGGTGCTCGATGTACATCTGATGATCTCGGACCCCGATCAGTATCTGGACGACTTCATCAAGGCCGGCTCGGATATTATCACCGTACACTACGAGTCCAACGGTGATACGCTCGAGCAGCTGAAGAAAATCCGCGCAGCCGGTGTCAAGGCAGCCTGCGTTATCAAGCCGAAAACCCCCGCTGAGGTGCTGTTCCCGCTGCTGCCGTATTGCGATATGGTGCTGATCATGACCGTTGAGCCGGGCTTTGGCGGTCAGGGCTTTATCCCGGAGTGCATGGACAAAATCAAGGCTGTCCGCGCGGAAATCCAGAAGAATGGCTACAAGTGCGAGCTGGAGATTGACGGCGGTGCAAAGCTGAACAATACCGCCGACATCGTAGCCGCCGGTGCAGACGTTATCGTAGCAGGTTCTGCCGTGTTCGGCGGTGACATTGCAGCTAATGTCAAGGGCTTCCACGAGGTATTCAAGGAAGGCGCAGCCAAGGCAGCCTGGAGCAAGTAATCATATAAGTGTGAACAACCCCCAATCGTTAGTCTGTCTGACCGTTGGGGGTTTTCTAATAGAGATGAGGGATAAAATGAACGAACTGACAAAGCGAATCGTTTCGTGTGTGCTGCTGTTGATAATCGGACTCGGGTGCTTTTTCGGCATTTCGGGATGGCAGTCTTCACCGGAGACGCACCGGACGAGCATTGAATATTTAAACGAAAAGCAGGCGACTGTGATGAAGCTGACTGCGGCTTCCACGGCAGCATCTGCAGCTGTTTCGGCTCTGCCGGGAGACACGGGCAGCGCCATCGCGGAAAAGCTGGCTGATCTCACGTCGGACTTTCTGATTGTACTGTGCGCCATTATGCTGGAGAAATACCTGCTCACCATTATCGGATACGCGGTTTTTCGGTTTATTTTACCGGCGGTGTGCGTGCTGCTCATCGTCCGGCAGTTCCGCAGCAGCGCGATTCTGGCGAAGCTCGCATTCAAGCTGACGCTGTTCGGCATGGCGGTTTGGCTTGCCGTTCCGGGCGGCATCACAGTATCGCGCATGATCGAGGCCACCTATGAAACCTCTCTGTCGCAGACCATTGAGGACGCGCAAAGTGCAGCGGATGATATCGGCACGAGTGCAAACTCGGACGCAGACGATGAAAACAGCGGTTTCTGGTCGGGTATCACGTCCTCGGTGCAGAATGCGGTCTCCGGCGTGACGGAAAAGTTTGAAAAACTGCTCAGCAATGTTATGGAGGCACTCGCCGTGCTAATCGTTACTTCGTGTGTGCTGCCGGTGCTCGTACTGCTGTTCCTGCTGTGGATTGTAAAAATGCTCACCGGGATTGACTTCAATCTGCCGAAGCGGAAATCAACGGAGTAATTAAGAGTGGAGATCGGAGAATGAAGATGACGTAGCGATTTACCCTTCTTCACATGATTCTATCTTGTTATTATAAGGGACGCTGGCTTGGCGCATCGCCTGTAACTCATCTGCATAGACCTAAAGGAAGTGGATTTCAAATATTGTCAGATCTGCAAGGTCAATCCGCCTCAAACCGGCAGATGTAAGACCCTGTCGACATAATAAAACCGCCTGCAAGGGCGGTTTTATTATGCATTTTCCATGGTAAATTGATGTTGCGGGTGTTATTTTACGCTGCGCTTCATCTGGTACATACACACGCCCGCGTTTACAACAGCCGCCAGCAGGAACAGTACGACTGCGCAGAACCGAATAGCGAACGATGTATCCAGAAGGGCGCTGAAATCCTGTGCATATACGCGGACATTGTACTCGAAAATCTGCCCAAGCAACGCCAGTGAGCACAAACCCATACTGACCGCTGCAAATGGCAGCGCGTTTTTTCGTCTGGCCAGTGCAATGAGCGGCAGTACAAGTGAAAGTATACCGCAGGTCAGGCTCCCCACAGAGCACATCACCGAGATTGAAATTGTAGTGGACATTTTTTGTCTCCTCCTTCCTTTGCGAACAGTATAACATATTATGGGTGGAATGGAAAGGACAATATTACGCAGCCAATAAACCCTCACGTTAATTCCTAACGCTTAATTGCTAATTCAGCATTGACAGAACCGCCCACAGAGGATATACTGTATATAGAAATTAACACACTATTAAAAAGTGTTTTGAAAAGAGGCGCACCATGGCAGACACAGGAAAACTCAAGCGGGAGAACACGGCTCTGCTTCGGCAGGCGATGCAGCACGGCTCTGCCGGCAAGAACGATCTTGCGCGGCTGACACATCTCAGCTTTCCGACCGTCAGCCGCATTGTGGATGAGATGGTTGAGCGCGGAGAAGCGCAAGAAATCGGCACGGCAGCCTCCACCGGCGGACGCTGCGCCATGCAGTACCGGCTGAACCCGCAGTACCGGCTGTTTCTGTGTCTGCGACTGGAGCAGGACACGCTGCACTGGTTTGTGTGCGACCTCGACGGTACACCGCTCGAACAGGAACAGCAGACCTGCTCCGGCGATGTGCGCGAACTTCTCGACACGCTTCTGATGCGTGTTAGGGCGCGTTACCCGCGGCTTGCAGCGGTGGTACTCGGCTTTGCCGGAACGATGCATAACGGCATCGTCACCGAGAGCTTTGGCTACCCTGAGCTGCGGGGCGTAAGCCTTAGTGCGTATCTTCACGATAAAACTGGTCTGCCGTGCATGGCGGCCCGTGATATGCAGGTCGTGGCTGCAGGCTACGCGGCGCAGTACACGCCCGCACCGAAAGCCGCTGTGTGCATTTACATCGGCAAGCTGGGTGCAGGCGCAGGTATCGTGCTGAACGGAAAGGTCTGGGGCGGTGCCGCAGGCTTTGCCGGCGAACTGCATTATCTTCCAATCGAACACAATCTCGAATACGCGCAGAATCACTTTGCAGGCGCGGATATAAGCGACTATTTCACCAAGGTCATCTGCGGCTGTGCGGCGCTCATCAATCCGGACAGGGTGGTGCTGTATGCCGATTCCCGTCTGACCGATAAGGCATCGCGGATACGCGAAAGCTGTGCGCAGGCGCTGCCGGAGCAGGCTATGCCGACCATAGAGCTGTCTCAGTCCTTCGAGCAGGACTATACCCGAGGGTTATTTACCTTGGCGAAAAAGATGGAGGAAACCACATGAAATACTTTGTTTTTGACATTGACGGCACGCTGATCGACTCCTCAAAGGTAGATCAGTGGGCCATGCACACTGCACTTGCCGAGTTCGGCTATGAGTTCACCTACGAGCAGCTGATCTTCTCCTTCGGTATGCCCGGCAGACGCGCATTGGCGAAATTAGGTATTCCGGCCGAGCGGGTTGAGCCGATCATGGCTCGCTGGGAAGCGCTGGCGTATGACCGTCTGGACGAAATCCCGATGTACGACGGCATCCCCGAGGTGATAGCCGAACTGCGGAACGGCGGATGTCAGTGTGGTATTGTTACCTCGCGCACGCGCCTGCAGCTTGAGCAAGGCATCAAGCCGATTGGCTTCACGCCGTGGTTTGATGAGATCATCTGCGCGGATGATGTCGAGCATCCCAAGCCTGCGCCGGACGCTCTGCTCGAGTGTCTGCGTCGGTTCGGCTGCAAACCTGAGGACGCCGTCTATATCGGTGACAGCGAATATGATATGCAGTGCGCGAAAAGTGCAGGCGTCAAGAGCGTCCTCGCCCTGTGGGGGTGCTCCGAGGCGGAGAAGTTAATGTCGGATATGAGGTTTGAACATCCGGCAGAGATTCTGTCGCTCAGATAAATATAATTGTATATGCTTAGGGGCGGACCAATGTGTCCGCCCTCTCTTTCTGGTCTGTTCCTTGTTGTGGGTATAGGCAAAAAGAAACCCTTCCTCATTACGAGAGAGGGTTTCCTTTTGCACAGATTTACTCGGATTTATGCAGCAGATCCATAAATTCTTCGCCGGTGATAGTTTCTTTTTCCAGAAGGAAGTGCGCCAGACGGTGCAGGGCATCCATATTATTCTGCAGGATGCCGATGGCCTTCTCATGCGCGGTCTTGACGGTGGCAATCACTTCCTCATCAATCTTCGCAGCGGTCTCCGCCGAGCAAGCGAGCGCGGTATCGCCCGACAAATACTGATTCGTCACGGTCTCGAGCGCAACCATATCGAACTTGCGGCTCATGCCGTAGCGCGTGATCATCGAGCGCGTCAGCTTGGTGGCCTGCTCGATGTCGTTGGATGCACCGGTGGTAATCGAGCCGAAAATCAGCTCCTCGGCTGCACGGCCGCCGGTGAGCGTTGCCACCTTGTTCAGCAGCTCGTCCTTGCTCATCAGATTGTGCTCGCCCTCATCCACCTGCATGGTGTAGCCGAGTGCGCCCGAGGTACGCGGCACAATGGTGATCTTGGTGACAGGCGCGGAGTCGGTCTGCTTGGCAGCCACCAGTGCGTGACCGATTTCGTGATACGCAACGATCTCCTTCTCCTTGGCGCTGAGTACGGCGTTCTTGCGCTGCGCACCGGCAATGACGGTCTCGACGCTCTCATCCAGATCGGCCTGAATGACGCTGTTTCGTCCCAGACGGACGGCACGCAGAGCCGCCTCGTTGATAATGTTGGCAAGGTCAGCACCGGAAGCGCCGGAGGTTGCGCGGGCAATCGAGTTGAAGTCGATATTGCCGGACATGTGAACATCCTTAGCGTGCACCTTCAAAATTGCGATACGACCCTGCAGATCGGGCAGCTGCACCGGAATGCGGCGGTCAAAACGGCCCGGACGCAGCAGAGCCGGGTCAAGCGACTCCGGACGGTTGGTCGCCGCCAGAATAACGACGCCTTTGGTGCCGTCAAAGCCGTCCATCTCGGTCAGCAGCTGGTTGAGTGTCTGCTCGCGCTCATCGTTGCCGCCCATGCCTGCGCCGTCGCGCTTTTTACCGATGGTATCAATCTCGTCGATGAACACGATGCACGGTGCTTTTTCACTGGCCTGCTTGAACAGATCGCGCACCTTGGCCGCGCCCATACCAACGAACATTTCGACGAACTCCGAGCCGGAAATCGAGAAGAACGGCACATGTGCCTCACCGGCAACGGCCTTCGCCAACAAGGTCTTGCCGGTGCCCGGAGGGCCGACCAGCAGTGCGCCCTTCGGCAGCTTTGCACCGATGGAAGCGTACTTGTTCGGGTTGTGCAGGAAGTCCACGATCTCAGTGAGGGCCTCCTTGGCTTCATCCTGACCGGCGACATCAGCAAAGGTCTTGCCGGTCTCGGTCTCGGCGTAAATCTTGGCGTTGGATTTGCCGAAGCTCATCATGTTGCCGCCCATGTTCTTCATCATCTTTTTCTGCAGCCACTGACCGACCGCGATAATGAGCACAATCGGAACAACGTAGCTGATGAGCATGCTCAGCAGGGGAGAGGTCTGGGTCGGAATCTCGGCAGCAAACTTGACATTGGCCTTCAGCAAGCGGCCGACCAGCTCGTCATCCGGGAAAATGCCGGTCTTGTAGAGCGCGTCCTTGCCCTTGTCATTGGTGGCCTCAAAGGTAATTTCCTGATCCTGCTTGTCGTAGGCGATGGTCTGCACCTTGCCGTCGTCTACCATGGTGATGAACTCGTCGTAGCCGACCTCGGTAACCTGCCGCTGCAGCAGGCTCGGAAACAGCAGCCAGTTGAGCATCATAAGCACGAGCAGCATGACCGCATAATAGAAGATCAGCGGTTTTTTGGGGTTTTTCGTCCCTTTTGGGTTGTTATTCATGTGAGTTTCGTCCTTTCGAGTAAATCGTTGAGGTTTTGCTGCATCTTGCGCATCACACCACACAGGGTCTGCATTTCCTGCTCGGAGATACCCTGCTGCAGTGTCAGCGCAAAGGTTTCACAGCGGTGATGGAGCGTTTTGGCGGCAGCGTGTCCTTCATCAGACAGGTGCAGATGCACCAGACGGCGGTCGTTCTCGTCGCGTACGCAGTAGAGCAGACCACGTCTCTGCAGTCCGTCCACGCTGCGCGTCACCAGCGGCTTGGAAACGTTCCACGCCTGTGCAATGGCAGTTGCGGTGTCCTGCTCGGGCGCGTTGCGGTACAGAAACAGCAGCACGAACATCTCATTTGGCGTAAAGCCGCAGTTTTCGGTCAGCTCGCGGAAGCAGCTGCGGTACAGCTGACCCGCGTGGAACGCATCGGCGGCAAAATCATGGGGAGAGCCGGACATGCGGTGTCCTCCTTTCAGCAAACGGTTTACTTGTAAACTATAATAGACCGAAAGCGAGCGAACGTCAATCGTCCAAATGTGAACATTCTGAAAATTCAGACATTCTCAATTCTTCATCCGAAACAAAAAAGACGCCGAGAAACTCTCAGCGTCTTTCTGCGGTTTACTTCATGGTACCGCGGGTGCCCCAGTTGGAGAACTCGGAGTACGTCAGGTAAATGCTGTCATCGTGCAGACCGGTGTGCAGCTCGACAGCATCAAACAGTGCTTCGGTCAGTGCCTTCTTGTTCTCAAACTCGGTCGAACCGTAGCAGCGAACATCAACGTACGCCAGCTTGCGCTTCTCGCCTGCAAAGTACATGGTGTGGTTATCGGAGATGTCAACCATCAGAGCAGCCTCGGTCTTGCCCGGAATCAGGGAGATCTTCTGGCCGATGGTCTTCTTCAGCTCGTCCTTCTGCTCGTCGGACAGGGCCTTGGAGGTGGTAACAGCAATATACGGCATGGGTATATCCTTCTTTCTTTTGGATTGGGCAATACAGCACTGCCCGTGATTTATTTTATTGTAGCACATCGGTCGCTGTTTGCGATATCGTAATCCTGCATAATTTGCAGTCGGGAAAGGTATTTAAAAATCAGCAATTTTTGACAGTGCATTTTTAAATGAACTGTGAACTTTATCAAAAAACAGGTGCACGATAAGTGGATTTGTGGTATAGTATTAACAGCAAAGAAGTACAGTCCATGATCGGGTGTTGTATATGAATATCAAGTGTACGCAAAATATTTACAAAAGTGCCAATGGTGTTTCCAATGTCACCTATTATATTCTTGTTCCCGAAGGAGTAGAGGTGCGCGGTATCGTACAGCTGTCTCACGGCATGTGCGAGTATTTTTCGCGCTATACCGCATTTGCGAAGTATCTCTGCGGACTGGGCTTTATTGTCTGCGGAAACGATCATATCGGACACGGAGCATCGGTCTCACGCACGGCGGATCTCGGATTTTTTGCCGCTCGTGACGGCTGGAAGTATCTTGTTGAGGATGTCAAGCATCTGACCGACCTGATGCAGCGCCGCTATCCCGACCTGCCGTATTTCCTGCTCGGGCACTCGATGGGTTCGCTGATCGCGCGGCTGTACCTGCTCGATTACGGAGAGAAGCTGTCCGGCTGCATCCTCATCGGCACGGTCGGTCCGATCGCTGCCTCCGGCAGCATCGTACATCTTGCAGATTCGGTAGCACGCTCGCGCGGCATCACCTATCGCAGCGGACTGTTGTCCAATCTGGTGTTCAAGGGTTTCAACAGAAAAATCAAGCAGCCGAAAACCGTGTTTGACTGGCTCAGCCGCGATGAGGCGGTCGTGTCGCTCTATCAGTCGGATGAAAAATGCAATTTCGTGTTTACCGCGACCGGATTCCGCGACCTGTTTACGCTCATCACCAAGGCGAACAATCCGGTGACCTTCCGGAAAACGCCAAAGGACCTGCCGCTGCTGTTCATCTCGGGTGATAAGGACCCGGTTGGGCGGTACGGTGAGGGTGTGCGCCGTACGGTCAATCTGTACCGCGGCAATGGCGTGAGGAATATCGAGGTCATCTTTTATAAGGATGCGCGCCACGAGGTGCTCAACGAGCTTGACAGACTTGAGACCTTCGGAGATATTTCACGTTGGCTGGAGACACACCTTGCCGCAAGAGCTGCAAGGCAGGCTGTCGAGCAGGAGCCGGAAACGGCAGCGGAATAAAAATAAAACCTCTCTCAAAACGCTTGAGAGAGGTTTTTGTGCTTTTTAGGCGCGGGAAGCCGCCTTGCTGTGCTGTCTGTCTTTGAAATACCGTGCATTGAGCACTGCCGAGACAACGAGCAGCACGCCTGCAATCAGCAGGATAGCAAAACCCCAGCGGATTCCCGTACGGTTAGCAGCGATGCCGATCGCGGCTGGAGCCATAGCCGCACCGAAGCCATTGAGCGTAACGTAAATGCCCATGGATGCCGGATAGCGCGAGAACAGGTCTCCGGCGTTGGCTACCGTTGTGCCGTACATGCCGGACATGCATAGACCCAGACCGATCGTTGCAATCGTGAGCACGGAAAGCGTGGTTCCGGTGACGAGCAGCACGAGAAATGCCGCCATGCCGAAGCACATGACCGTGATCATCTGCCACGGACGGAATTTCGCAGCGATCACGCTGCACGAGAAGCGACCGATCAGCAGCGAAACCCACAGCAGGGAAGTGATGATCTGCGCAGCGTCTGCGGCGAGCACACCGGAATCAATGTAAAAGCTGGTCAGCCAGCCCATCATGGAAGCCTCAACAGCCTCGTAGAAAAAGCAGAGCGCTGTGCACAGCCAGAACAGCTTTTCGCGCAGAAATCCGTAGTCGGTCGCGGATTTCTGCCCGGTTTTCGTGGATTTATCGTCATCCATCTTCATGAACAGGCCGAAGATAAACGAAGCCGTCAGCAGCACAATGGAAATCTCAAGCGCGAGACGCCAGCCGTTGTCGCCGCCCAGCTTATGGCAGGCGAGCACAGCTAGCGGCGCCACACACGCGCCGAACGCATACGCCGCGTGCATCATGTTGAGCGGAGTGGCACTGCCGTTCGCGTATTCGCTCATCACGCGGTTGTTGTAATCCGTGATAGCGCCCTTGGAAATGCCGGTCAGGAACATGGCCGCCAGCAGCCAGACCGGCGAGCCGTTGGTTAACAGCATGACAAAGCCGACCGCGAATACATAATATAGGATGAGGTAGGCACGTTTGAGTCCCCATTTGATGGCGGCCAGACCGGACAGCAGGCCGATACCGAGATAGCCGATCGACTGTGCGGACAGCAGCGTGCCGCCGATCTGGTAATCCAGCGCGTAGGCCGCGCGTAAATCCGGCAGCACAGAGCCGAGCATGATGGAGCTCAGCCCCTGTGCGAAATAAACGAGAAGCAGTTCTGCGACAACATAGCGCTTGCTGCGGCTCAGCGAGGATAGAAATGCTTTCATTGGTGTATCCCTTCAATTTGTGTGGAATATGCGGTTTTTTTGACCGCGATTATTAGTATAATCTCCTGCGGTGCGATGTACTACTAAATTCTTGCGATTTACACCTGCGAAAAGATAGCGTGTTTCTGCGGAAAACTGCTGAAACAGGCTGCGTGAGCGAAATCCTGTGCAGGGATGCTCACAGCTTTTATACAATCTTGCGATTGGGCGCAAAGAAACAGCGAACCACTATATTATGGTTCGCTGTCTGCGAATTTGCTTGTTAGATGCGGCAGGCTTCAAGAAGCTCGTTCTTACAGCTCCACAGCTTTTTGGAGAGATCCACGAAGTAGGTCTGCGGATTCTCGAAACGCTTGATCTGATCCCACAGGGTATCGACCTCACGGATGCAGTACTTGCGGATGTCCTCAACATCCGGGCTGTTGTAAATGCACTTGCCGTGCTTGAACAGCTGTACGCGCAGCGGACGAACCGTATAATCGGTAACGATACGCTGCTTCCAGGTGTAGACCGGATGGAACAGTACATACGGCAGAGAAGCGTCGATTTGCTCGTCGTGCACGGTGAGCACGTCGCCGAGCGCCTTGCCGGTCTTGTTGTCGAACAGGCGGTACACCTGCTTGAAGTGCGGTGTGGTGATCTTCTCGACGTTCTCGGAAACCTTGATCTTCGGGATGATCTCGCCGTTTTCATCCTCAACGGCAGCCAGCTTGTATACGCCGCCGAATACCGGCTCGGACTTGGAGGTGATGAGTCGCTCGCCGATGCCGAACGAGTCTACGCGGGCACCCTGCACGAGCAGGTCGCGCACCAGATACTCATCGAGCGAGTTGGACGCCATGATCTGCATATCCTCGAAGCCGGCGGCATCGAGCATTTTGCGGGCCTCGATAGAAAGGTAAGCGATATCGCCGGAATCCAGACGGATGCCGCGTGCGCGGATGCCCTTTTCCGCTTCCAGTTCCTTGGCGACACGGATTGCGTTCGGCACACCGGACTTGAGTACATTATAAGTGTCAACCAGGAATACGCAGTTATCCGGATAAATATCTGCATAAGCCTTGAAGGCCTCGTACTCGCTGTCAAACATCTGCACCCAGGAGTGCGCCATCGTGCCGCCGGCCGGAATCTTGTAGTCACGGTCGGACAGAACGCAGGCGGTACCCTGACAGCCGCCGATGTAGGCAGCGCGGGCACCGAGGATAGCGCCGTCGTAGCCCTGTGCACGGCGGGAGCCGAACTCGAGCACAGTACGGCCTTCTGCCGCACGCGTGATGCGGTTCGCCTTGGTGGCGATCAGGGTCTGGTGGTTGATGGTCAGCAGGATCATGGTTTCGACAAACTGTGCCTGAATCATCGGACCGGCCACCGTTACGAGCGGCTCACCGGGAAATACCGGCGTACCCTCGGGTACGGCCCATACGTCGCATTCAAACTCAAAATCGCGCAGATAATTGAGGAAGGACTCCGAGAAGCACTTGCGGTTGCGAAGATATGCAATATCCTCTTCGGAAAAATGCAGGTTATTGAAGTATTCAATCAGCTGTTCCACGCCTGCCATGATGGCATATCCGCCGCCGTCCGGTACACGGCGGAAGAACATATCGAAGTATGCGCGGCGGTTGCCGATACCCTTTTCGAAGTATCCGTTCGCCATCGTAAACTCGTAAAAGTCAGTGAGCATGGTTAAATTTCTTTCGGTCATTGCGGAAAACGCCCCTTTGCGCACCATTTTTTGTGCGCTTTTATTCATTCCGTGCAATCTGTCTTGACACAGTGCATTTATAATATAATAGTACGTTTTTACAGAAAGTGCAAGCATTATTTATCAAATTCAAATTCATAGTATGCATAAATATACAATGGAGAAAATAATTATAAATTTTGCTTGCCAAATGAGTATGGCGGTAGTATAATAAAACCATCGAAAAAAACGCAGAATGCGAGGTCGAAAAACATGGAAAAGAAATATAACAAAGTTGTTCTGGCATATTCCGGCGGTCTGGATACTTCGGTACTCATTCCGTGGCTGAAGGAGCATTACGGCTGTGAGGTTATCGCGGTTTCCGGCAACGTCGGTCAGGGCACCGAGCTGGACGGTCTGGAGGAGAAGGCGCTCAAGACCGGCGCGTCCAAGCTGTACATCGAGGATCTGACCAAGGACTTCGTTGATGACTACATCATCCCGACCATGAAGGCGGGCGCAACCTACGAGCAGTACCTGCTGGGAACCTCGTTCGCTCGTCCGATCATCGCAAAGCGTATTGTTGATATTGCACTGAAGGAAGGCGCTGACGCGATCTGCCACGGCTGCACCGGCAAGGGCAACGATCAGGTTCGTTTCGAGTTGGCTATTCATGCATTTGCACCGCAGATGGACATCATTGCTCCGTGGCGTTTCTGGGAGCTGAACAGCCGTGAGAAGGAGATCGAGTATGCGGAAGCACACAACATTCCGCTGAAGATCAACAAGGAGACCAACTACTCCAAGGATAAGAACCTGTGGCACCTCAGCCATGAGGGTCTGGACCTCGAGCTGCCGTCCAACGAAGCACCGATCAACAAGCCGGGTTTCCTCGAGCTGGGTGTTTCTCCGGAAATGGCTCCGGACAAGCCGACCTATGTTACCATCCACTTTGAGAAGGGCGTTCCGACCGCAGTTGACGGCGAGAAGCTCGAGTCTGTTGCCCTGATCGAGAAGCTGAACAAGCTCGGCGGCGAGAACGGCATCGGTATCCTCGATATCGTTGAGAACCGTCTGGTCGGTATGAAGAGCCGCGGTGTTTATGAGACTCCGGGCGGTGCGATCCTGTACGCAGCACATGCAAAGCTGGAGGAGATCACCCTCGACAAGGAGACCGCACACTACAAGAATCAGGTTGCTCTCAAGTTTGGCGAGCTGGTTTACAACGGCCAGTGGTACACGCCGCTGCGCAAGGCGCTCTCTGCATTTGTTGACTCCACCCAGGAGACCGTTACCGGCGATGTTAAGCTGAAGCTGTACAAGGGCAACATCATCCCGGCTTCCGTAACCTCTCCGTACAGCCTGTACTCCGAGGATATGGCAACCTTTAACGAGGATGACTGCTACGATCAGGCAGATTCCGCAGGCTTCATCAACCTGTTCGGCCTGCCGCTCAAGGTTCGTGCCCTGAACGATCAGATCCTGTACAAGAAGACCGGTGAGCATTTCCCGTCTGTTGAAAAGTAAGTAAAAGAAATCGTAGGGCGGCACGCCCGTTGTGTGCCGCCCTATGAGTGTTTTGTGAGGTAACATAAATATGGCAAAATTATGGGCAGGACGTTTCCAGAAGGAAACCGATCTGGTGGTAAACGATTTCAACTCTTCCATCCTGTTTGACTGCCGTTTATATAAGGAAGATATCACCGGCTCTATCGCGCACGCTACCATGTTGGGCAAGCAGGGCATCATCGAGGAGCATGAGGCCGAAAAGATCGTCGAAGGTCTGAAGGGCATCCTCAAGGATATTGAGGACGGCAAGGTTGAGTTCTCGCTCGATTACGAGGACATCCACATGAACGTCGAGCAGCTGCTGACCGAGCGCATCGGTGATACCGGCAAGCGTCTGCACACCGGCCGTTCGAGAAACGATCAGGTTGCACTCGATATGCGTCTGTACGTCAAGAAGGAGATCAAGGAGATCATCAAGCTGATCCTCGGCTTCATGAAGGCACTGACTGCAAAGAGCCGCGAGAATCTTGATGCGGTTATGCCGGGCTACACCCATCTGCAGCGCGCACAGCCGACGACCTTTGCACATTATATGATGGCGTATGCCAACATGCTCAAGCGCGACGTATCCCGCCTGCAGGACTGCTGCGAGCGCATGGACGAAATGCCGCTTGGCTCGGGTGCATTGGCTTCGACCACTTATCCCATCGACCGCGACTTCGTTCGTCAGCAGCTTGGCTTTGCCCGCCTGACCGACAACTCGCTCGACGGCGTATCCGACCGTGACTACTGCGTGGAGCTGCTCTCCGCGCTGTCCATCCTGATGATGCACCTGTCTCGTCTGTCCGAGGAAATTATTTCGTGGTGCTCCTGGGAGTTCAAGTTCGTTGAGCTGGACGATGCGTACTCCACCGGCTCGTCCATCATGCCGCAGAAGAAGAACCCGGACGTGTGCGAGCTGATCCGCGGCAAGACCGGCCGTGTTTACGGTGCGCTGACCACCATGCTGACCGTACTCAAGGGTCTGCCGCTGGCGTATAACAAGGATATGCAGGAGGACAAGGAGGCTGTATTCGGCGCGATCGACACCGTAAAGCAGTGCCTCGAGGTATTCACGCCGATGTTCTCCACCATGACGCTGCGCCGCGACAACATGCGCAAGGCAGCCTCCCGCGGCTTTATCAACGCAACCGACTGCGCCGACTACCTGACCAAGAAGGGTGTTCCGTTCCGCGATGCGTACAAGACGGTCGGCCGTCTGGTCAACCAGTGTATCAAGGCCGATGAGACCCTCGAGACCATGACCATGCGCGACTTTGCAGCCATTTCCAACAAGTTCGGCGACGACGTATACGACGCACTCGACCTGCGCACCTGTGTTGCTGAGCGTAAGGTCATCGGCGGCCCGGCTCCGCAGGAAGTAACCCGCCAGATTGATAAAATTGACAAGTTCATCGCGGAGGTTGAGGACGATGAAGCCTAAAATTTACATCGACGGCAAAGAGGGCACGACCGGTCTCCGGATTTACGAGCGCCTCGGTGGCCGCGACGATATCGAGCTGCTGCTCATCGACGAGGACAAGCGCAAGGACACCGAGGAGCGCCGCAAGTTCCTCAACGCAGCCGACATTGCGTTCCTGTGCCTGCCGGATGCGGCGGCGAAAGAGGCGGTTTCGCTCATCGAGAATGATACCACCCGTGTCATCGATGCATCGACCGCGCATCGCACCGACCCGGACTGGGATTACGGCTTTGCCGAGCTGTCCAAGGCGCACCGCGAAGCCATCAAGAACTCCAAGCGCGTTGCCAATCCGGGCTGCCATGCAAGCGGATTTATTTCCTCGGTTTACCCGCTGGTAGCAAACGGTATCATTGCCGAGGACACCGCGCTCACCTGTGCTTCGCTGACCGGTTACTCCGGCGGCGGCAAGAAAATGATCGCGGAGTATCAGGACGAGAACCGCGATCCGCGACATGATTCCGAGCGCATTTACGGTCTGAACCTGCACCATAAGCACCTGCCGGAGATGGGCTACATCTGCGGTCTGACGCAGGCGCCGGTGTTCGTGCCAATCGTAGGTGACTTTTACAAGGGTATGGCCACCACAGTTATGCTCCCGGGCGTAGATGCACATCTCGTGCATGCGACACTCACCAGGCACTACGAGGGTCAACAGCTTGTCACCGTGGCGCCGTTCGGCGGTGAAGAGCCGATGATCTACGCCAACACACTGGCCGGTCACGACAGCCTCAAGCTGATCGTCTGCGGCCACGAGGAGCAGACCATTGTCACCGCACTGTTTGACAATCTCGGCAAGGGCGCTTCGGGCGCTGCCGTGCAGAATATGAATATCATGCTCGGTCTGGATGAAACGACCGGCTTAAACCTCTGATTTCAGCAGGGAGAATTATTATGAAAATTATCGAAGGCGGCGTTTGCGCCGCAAAGGGCTTTAAGGCGGGCAGTGTGCGCTGCGGCGTCAAGGAAAGCCGCACGAATGACGATACCGCGATCATTTTCAGCGAATGCGAATGCACCGCGGCTGCCACCTACACGATGAACCGCGTCAAGGCGGCTCCGCTGTATGTTACCATGGAGCACCTCGAGGACGGCGTAGCACGCGCGATCGTTGCCAATGCGGGCAACGCGAACGCCTGTGCACTGGACGGTATGGAGAACGCTCGCCGTATGGCGCAGGCAGCGGCCAAGCTGCTCGGCGTAGCCGAAACCGATGTTGCCGTTGCATCCACCGGTGTGATCGGTCAGCGCCTCAACATCGAGTGCATCGAGGAGCACTTGCCGGAACTGGTTCTGGAGGACAACGCCTCCGAGAAGGCAAATCGCGCCATCATGACCACCGATACCAAGCCCAAGACGGCGGCTGTTGAGTTCACCATCGGCGGCAAGACCTGCCGCATCGGCGGCATCTGCAAGGGCAGCGGCATGATTCATCCAAACATGGGCACTATGCTGTCCTTCATCACGACCGACTGCGCCATCACGCATGAAATGCTGACTGACGCACTGCAGGAGAATGTCAAGAAAACCTACAACCGCGTAACGGTTGACGGCGACACCTCCACCAACGATATGTGCATCGTGCTCGCAAACGGCATGGCCGGCAACACGCTCATCGAGTGGCAGGACGAGGAATATCAGGCGTTCTGCAAGGCACTCAACGAGGTCAACACCCGCCTGGCACGCCAGATCGCCGCAGACGGCGAAGGCGCAACCAAGCTGGTTACCTGCACCGTTAAGAACTCCCGCTCCGAGGAAGCAGCTGAGCGACTGGCTAAGGCTGTTGTCGGCTCCAATCTTGTCAAGGCGGCCATGTTCGGCGCAGATGCAAACTGGGGACGCGTGCTGTGTGCAATGGGTTATTCCAAGGCACCGTTCCGTCCGGAGTACGTTTCTGTGGCGTTCGAGTCCGCTGCAGGCAGCGTAGCAGTCTGCGACAAGGGTGCTGCTCTGGATTTTGATGAAGATCTGGCGAAAAAGGTGCTCTCCGAGAATGAGGTTACCATTGCGGTTGACGTAAATGAGGGCGAGGACAGCGCTACTGCATGGGGCTGCGACCTTACTTACGATTATGTGAAAATTAACGGAGATTATAGAACGTAATCGCTGCTTATAACAGGATAAAGGAACGAATTAGTATGGATACTCAACTTGATGCGGAGCTGCGCGCCAATATTCTGGTCGAAGCACTTCCGTATATTCAGGAATATTACGGTCAGACCGTTGTCGTAAAATACGGCGGCAACGCAATGATCAACGAGGAGCTGAAGGACGCGGTCATCCACGATCTGGTACTGCTCAATCTGGTCGGCGTCAAGGTCGTTATCGTACACGGCGGCGGCCCGGAGATCAATGAAATGCTGGGAAAGATTGGCAAGGAGAGCAAGTTTGTCAACGGCCTGCGCTACACCGATCGTGAAACCATGGATATCGTCCAGATGGTGCTGTGCGGCAAGGTCAACAAGGACCTTGTAACCCTGATCGAGAAGGCAGGCGGCCGCGGCATTGGTCTCGGCGGCATGGACGGCGGCCTGTTTCAGGCGAAGCGCCTGACCGACCGCTCGGGTACGGATTACGGCTACGTCGGCGATATTATGGACGTAGACCCGTCTCCGGTTATCGATGTGCTGCAGCAGGGCTATATTCCGGTCGTTTCGACCGTTGCACAGGGCATCGACGATGAAACCAACTACAACATCAACGCTGATACAGCAGCCAGCAAGCTGGCAGTTGCACTCGGTGCAAAAAAGCTGATTCTGCTGACCGACGTACGCGGTCTGATGCAGGACATTAACGATCCGGACAGTGTCATTCACCGTCTCAAGGTGTCCGAGGTGCCGAAGCTGGTGCGTGACGGCATCATCAAGGGCGGCATGATCCCCAAGGTAGATTGCTGTGTTGAGGCAGTCCGCAAGGGCGTTGAGCGTGCCACCATTCTGGACGGCCGTGTCAAGCATTCGATTCTGATCGAGCTGCTTTCCAAGGTCGGCGCAGGCACTATGTTTCAGTAATTGAGAATTGAAAATGGAGAATGGAGAATGATTCGCTCCGTATCTCCAATAAAAGGTGATACCCTATGACTTACAATGAATTAAAAAGAGAAGAAAATAAATATGTAATGAACACCTATGGCCGTTTCCCGATTGCACTGGACCACGGCGAGGGTGCGACCCTGTGGGACGTTGAGGGCAAGAAGTACATCGACCTTGCTTCCGGCATCGGCGTAAACTGCCTTGGTTATGCCAATCCGGCAATCATTGACGCGATCGATAAGCAGGCGCACAAGCTGATGCATGTTTCCAACCTGTTCACCACCGAGCCGATGGTTCAGGTTGCCAAGAAGCTGGTAGAAAAGACGCATCTGGGCGGCAAGGTATTCTTTGCCAACTCGGGCGCCGAGGCAAACGAGGGTGCCATCAAGCTGGCGCGCAAGTACTCGTTCGACAAGTATGGTGAGGGCCGCTTCAAGGTGCTGACGCTCATCAACTCCTTCCACGGACGTACCGTAACCACGCTGAAGGCCACCGGTCAGGAGCGTTTTCACAACTATTTCTTCCCGTTTACCGAGGGCTTTGATTACGCGGCTGCCAACGACATCAAGTCGGTACGCGCAAAGGCGGACGATATGACCTGCGCCATCATGATGGAGCTGATCCAGGGTGAGGGCGGTGTCCTGCCGCTTGACCGCGAGTTCGTCAAGAAGGTAGAGAAGCTCTGCCGCGAGAAGGACATGCTGCTTATCATCGACGAGGTGCAGACTGGTATCGGCCGTACCGGCAGCCTGTTTGCTTTCCAGCAGTACGACATCAAGCCGGACGTTGTCACCATGGCAAAGGGTCTTGGCGGCGGCATGCCGATCGGCGCTGTCATGGCGGCGGATACCTGCTGCAACGTCCTGACGCCGGGCACGCACGCGACCACCTTCGGCGGTACGCCGATTGTCTGCTCCGCAGCAAACGTCGTGCTCGATACTGTCGGTGACGGCCAGTTTCTGATGAAAGTGCGCGAAAAGGGCGAGTACCTTCGCAACGGCATCCTGTCCCTTGGCTCGCCGAATATCAAGGGAGTGCGCGGCATGGGTCTCATGCTCGGCATCATCGTTGAGGAAGGAAAGCACTCCGTGTTTGCCAATAAGCTGATCGAAAACGGCGTTCTGGCGATCACCGCCGGCAAAAATGCCGTTCGTCTGCTCCCGCCGCTCACCATTTCGAAGGAAGAAATGGATGAAGCACTCGCTATCATGGCAAAGGTATTTTAATCAAAGGTTTTGACAATTAGTAATTAACGTGATTATCGCACTGGTGCAGCAGCACCCAAATAATTACTAACTACTAATTATTCATTGCTAATTTGCAGAAAGGGTTTATTACAATGAAGCATTTACTGAAACTGCTTGACTGCTCCACCGAGGAGATCATCGGTCTGCTCGATCTGGCGGATCAGCTCAAGTATGAGAGAAAGCACAACATTTCCCATCGTCACCTGGAAGGCAAGAGCCTTGGCATGATCTTCCAGAAGTCCTCTACCCGTACCCGTGTTTCTTTTGAGACCGGTATGTATCAGCTGGGCGGTCAGGCACTGTTCCTGTCCAATCGCGACCTTCAGATCGGCCGCGGCGAGCCGGTACAGGACACGGCCCGTGTGCTGAGCCGCTATCTGGACGGCATTATGATCCGCACCTACGAGCAGAAGGAAGTAGAGGATCTGGCAAACTACGGTTCTATTCCGATCATCAATGGTCTGACTGATTTCTGCCATCCGTGTCAGGTTCTGGCAGACCTCATGACCATCCGCGAGAAGTTTGCCGTTCTTGAGGGTCTCAAGCTGTGCTACATCGGCGACGGCAACAACATGGCAAACTCGCTGATCGTCGGCGGCCTCAAGACCGGCATGAAGGTTTCCGTCGCAACGCCGGTGGACTACCGTCCGGACGCTGAGGTTATGGCATTCGCAGAGCCGAATCCGAACTTCTTCATCACCGATGACCCGATGAAGGCTGCTGAGAACGCAGACGTTGTTATCACTGATACATGGGCGTCCATGGGTCAGGAAGCCGAGAAGGAAGTCCGCATGAAGGCATTCCAGGGCTATCAGGTCAATGATGAGCTGCTGGCTGCTGCAAAGCCGGGCTGCATGGTGCAGCACTGCCTGCCGGCCTACCGTGAGCAGGAGATCACCACCAAGGTGTTCGAGGAGCACGCAAACGAAATTTTCGAGGAAGCAGAAAACCGCCTGCACGCACAGAAGGCCGTTATGGTTACTCTGATGAGCAGCAAGGAAGACTGATTTCTGATAAAAAGCCGCTTTCGCAAGGGAAGGCGGCTTTTTTGTTTTTTCTTGCTGAAGTGTTGACAAGTCCTTTACTGGCGACTATAATAGCAGTATAAATAAATTAGTTCTGTTTCAGGGCGGAGTGAAAGTCTCCACCGGCAGTATACAGGCTTCGAGCCTGATAGTCTGCGAGCCGCAAGGCATGATGGGTTAGAATCCCAACCGACGGTTATAGTCCGGATGAGAGAAACAGATGTACCTATCGCTACGTCTGTATGCCTCTGGAGCAATCCAGGGGCTTGTTTTATTTATGGAACAGGACTCCTGAAAGGGAGAAAAAACAGCAATGACAAAAACCAGCAAAATCACCTACACCGCAATTTTTGCGGCTATCGCAACCGTACTGATGTACTTTGAATTCCCGATTCCGTTCATGCCGCCGTTCCTCAAGGTGGATCTGTCCGGCGCGGTCGTGCTCATCGGTGCGTTTATTTTCGGCATCGCTCCGGCGATCACGATGATCGGCATCAAGGACATTATTCATCTGACCCAGACCCAGACCGGCGGCTCCGGTGAGGTCGCAGATTTCCTGATGCTTTCCACGCTCATTGTTATCGCCGTGCTGCTGTACCGCGGTCACAAGAGCCGCAAGATGGCTGTCCTCGGCTGTGCAGCCGGATCGGTCGCTATGGCCTGTGTCGGCATGCTGACCAACTATTTTCTTATCATTCCGTTTTATTCGCAGGTTATGCCGCTGCAGGCTATCTTTGATGCATGCAACGCGATCAACCCGTATGTGACCGGCATGCAGGGCTATCTGCTGCTCGGCGTTCTGCCGTTCAATCTCATCAAAGGCGCAATCCTGACTGCGATTACCATGCTTGCCTACAAGAAGCTGAGCGTGTTCATCAAGTCCAAGCAGATCGAATTGCACCACTCCAGACAGCGTGTCGGCTAAGTAAAAAACGAAGGTGCTCTCCAGCAAACGGAGAGCACTTTTTGTTCAATAATCGCAAACAGTGCGGCAACATCTATGATTTCGCCAAAGATCTGTATACGAATTGACAAAATGCGTGGCCAAGATTATATCACATGCGTGCATCTAATAGACTCGGTCCCGTCAAGATTTGTGCGCAAAATTGTTTGCAGATTCTCCGGCTGAATGAAGTCAGCCGGCAATGAAGGCGTCGTCCAGCGCCGTCTCCAAGTGCTTCATGTTCATATATTTTTTGCTGCCCCACTGCGTGCCCACTACATGGCGAAGCCGGGCGCAGACCAGCATCAGAGCAGAGTTGCCGTCAGGGAATGTTCCCACCACACGGGTTCTGCGGCGGATCTCTCGATTCAGCCGCTCAATCACGTTGTTGGTACGGATGCGCGTCCAGTGCCCGCTGGGAAAATCGCAGTAGGTCAGCGTTTCCTTGATACCGTCCTCGACCTTCTTGGCAGCCTCCTTCAGCTTCATGGCGCGCAGTTCGGCGACGACTGCTTTAGCCTTGTCGCGGGACGCCTTTTTGCTCTCCTGCGCGTGGATCGCCTTAAGCATTTTTGCCACAATTTTGACCTTGGATTTAGGCACAACAGAGAAAACATTGCGGTAGAAATGCACCGTGCAGCGCGGGTATTTGGCGTCCGGGAACACCTTGCCCACGGCCTCCAGCATCCCCATGCACTTGCCGCCGACGATGAATTTTACGCCGTCCAAGCCGTGTCCGCGGAGCCACTGAAAGAAGCTGGCTTATCTGGTCTTGTCCTCTTTCATTCCCTCAGCGGCGCCTAAAACCTCATGGAAACCGTCATCATTCACGGCGATTGCCACCCAAATGGCTACATTTTCATACTCTCCGCCCCAGTTGCGGTGCAGATAGATGCCGTCCACGTAGACATACGGATAGCGCCCGCCCTGTAACGGGCGGTTGCGCCAGTCCTCGATATGGACGTAGGCTTTCTTGTTCGGTTCACTGATGATGGCGGGCGAGACCTTGCTGATCCACAGCGCCTCGGTGATGTCCTCTACCCGGTGCACGGAAACACGCCTGCCAGGTACATCTCGATGAGGGATTTCTTCACGTTACTTTCCCGGCGGCGATACCGCTCGATGATGGCAGTCTTGAAGGATACGCCCTTGAGTCGCGGCATATGGAGCGTGACGTCACCAGAGGCGGTGGTGAGATTCCGGTCATAGTGGCCGCTGCGGTAGTCCTGACGGACCTCGCTGCGCTCGTAGCGGGCAGCCTGTGTCAAGGACTCCGTCTCTTTTTCCAGCAGTTCGTTCAGGGTTTCCTCCACGCTGCTGCGGACCAATTCCTTGATTTTCTCCTTGATAATTTCCTCATTCAGCTGTACAATTCTCTCGGACATAGTTTGTTGTCTCCTTTCAGAATGGTGTGTGGTAACTTCATTCTACCAGAGCCTGCAAACTATGTCTTCTTTTATGCGGTTTTCAATTTGCGCAACTTATTGTACCTTATCATATGAATCAGGAAGAATAGCATGGATTTATGGAGAAACTAAACGATAGTGCATAATCAAGTTCGCAAAAGCAAACAGAGAATGGACAAGCCATCAGGGCTCCTGTAAAATGATGGTTGTCGAAAAAATCATGATGTAAAGGAGAGACCCTAATGGCTCACAAAAAGAATACCACAAATCTGACAGAATTGCTACTGCAATGTGTGACGCAACCGGATCCGATGCTGAGTATGGCTGGAATGGCTATGCACAGAGCTGATGGAGGCAGAGGTCGATCAGCAGCTGGGAGCAGAGAAGAGCCAGCGCACGGACGGCAGGAGCGGATACCGCAGCGGTTATCGTCCTCGCCGTTTGGATACCTGAATGGGCACGATGTACCTCATGGTGCCCAAGGTTCGTCAGGGCGGCTATATTCCGTTCTTCGTCAATCGCTCCCTCGCTGATACAGTATACCCGGTTCTCCGGGTGGACGCACTGTGCGAAAAAGTTCGTGTAGATGGCAGAATTGTCAGCATGGCGATACTTATCGTGTGCGGTGTGGACGAAAATGGCCGCAGAGATATTATCGCGCATATGATGTGATCGACTCCTATGCCAAACGCTTTCCGAAAGCGGTTCAGTGCCTTGAAGACGGATTGGAAGATTCTCTGGCCTTCTATGCATTTCCAATGCTGGATGCGTGAAAAATCTCATCTTCCAACATGATTGAGAGATTGAATCGTGAAATCCGGAGACGTACCAGCGTGATTGGAATCTTTCCGAATAAAAGTTCCTATGTTCGTCTGGTGACAACGTATCTCATGGAATACGCCGAGGACTGGTCTGCTTCCAGAGTAAATATACAGCGCTCGTGTTTTTCGTCTTATTATTGCTCATCAACGGCGCAGCTCTGTGAAAAGCTTCACGGTGTTTTCTTGCACTTATAGAATATTTATACGAAACACAGATAAATGAACGCATAGTCATTAAACGAAAAATATTAGACAGTATATATGGAAATGACATAATAGAGAATTGGTAGTCGTTTTTAAGATAATAACATAAATATGCAAATATGAATATTCTGCCGAATAAAAGGCACACTGCATAAGCGGATGAGACACGAAGAAACAGACTAACGACTGGCTGTGCCCTTATGGAAAATGCTGAATATTAAGTGTCGAATTTTGTCGATTAAAATATTGACGCATGCGAAACCTCATGGTAAGCTGAATAAAAATATGTGTGTTCTCTGCGAAAAATTGTGCAGAGTGCAGTGAACGAAGCGCACGCAATCGTCAAATCCCAGCTTGCGGGTCAGGAGGAAAACGTGAAACGTCTTAAAACGGCATTTTCGGCGGCCTTGGCGCTCTCGATGGCGCTCGGCATGGTAGTCGTTCCTGCAGGAGCGGCCGACGGTACTTATCAGAATGCGGTTTATCCGGAACGGATATGTAGAAAGGCTCAACCAACTACATCAATCCGAATCAATCGAAATGGTACACCCGTAGTTGAAAAGTCGATTACTGTTTCGATTCCAACTGGTGATGAGCCATACAAGGATATGTATACGGCGGATGCACTTTTCCAGGATCTGACGGTCAACCGCGAAGCAACATGCAATATTTCATTGCATGCAGAAGATAAAACAATAGTGGACGAAAACACGAATAATGGTGTCACATTTCGTAGGGAAGAAGAACCAAATAAGCAGACAAACAAAATAGATGTGCACTGGGACATGATTGTTACTTGTAATGCAAAAGCAGGGCAAACATATCATATGAAAGCCGAGTGTAATGGTTTATCTGACGAACTCGAGATTGTTTTAATCTCAGAAGAAGGTTCAAAAGAAGAAACACCGATTATAGACTGGATTACGTCGGCTAAGGGCACATACGGCCAGACCTGGAATGAAATGGTTGATGCTTCCGGCTGCAGTGCAACGCTGAATGGCACAGAACTGCCCGGCACATTCGAGGTCGTAAACGGTGATACCGTCCCGAATATCGGGGACAAATATCGGCTCAAATTTGCGTCGGAGGACGGCAAGTACATCGTGGAAAGCGAGGAGTTTTCTGCAGAAATCCAACCGAAAGCGCTTACAGTTACGGCGGAAAGTGCAGAGAAAGTGTACGATGGCGAACCTCTGGTGAGAAATTCATACATGGCAGACGGGCTGGTAAACGGCGATGAAATTACCCAGGTTATAGTATCTGGAACACTGACCGATGCTGGAGAAATGTCAAATGTGCCAAGTGACGCGAAAATAAGCAGAAATGATACAGATAAGACGGAAAATTATGCAATTACTTACGTCAATGGTACGCTGAAAGTTACTCCGCGGGATATTGCGGACGCGCAGATTGATATGAAGCAGACCGAGTATGTGTATAACGAAAGTGTGCATAATCCTAAGCCGATCGTTATGATAAATGGCAAAGAATTGTTAAAAGGTACGGATTTTGAGCTTTCCTACGCTAATAATGTAAACAGAGGTACGGCAACGGTGACAATTAACGGTAAGGGTAATTACACCGGAAAAGTTGAGGAAACGTTCCAAATCACGCCGAAAATGCCGGAAAAGGACGTGGATTACAAGGTTGTATTGCCTGCGGATCCGATATATGACGGCAAGCCTCGTGAGGCGTCTGTGTGGACGAGAACAGGCGTTGGCGAGGTCACAGTTTGGTACAACGACAGCACGGCTTTGCCGGTTCATGCCGGAACTTACAACGTGGCGGTCGAGATTGCATCGAGTGACAACTTTTCTGCGGTCAAACGGATGGATATCGGCAGTTTTTCAATCAATAGGCGCACGATCTCTTTGGATACAACAGCGCTGAAAATTGAAGACAAGACATACAACGGACGCGATGATGATGCGAAGATTAGCGGTCTGGCGTTCAGCAACCTACCGGATGGCGCGGTACTGAGCGAGGGCACGGATTACACACTCGCTACGCGCTACGCATCTGCTGAAGCCGGCGAGAGGGACGTGACGATTACAGTTACACTTGCGAATGAAAATTACACGCTGAAAGACGGAAACTGCATCGTAAAAGGTAAAATCCTGCCTAAAACAGTCGAACTTGTTGTAATTGCGAAGGATGCAGTTTATACCGGCCTGCCGTACAGCGAGGGCAATCTGACCTGCTCGAGCACATCCGCGCCGACGTATCGCTACTACGCCGACAGCAACGGCGCAAAAAGCAATCAACTGGACGGTGCACCGATCAACGCTGGAACTTACTGGGTGGAAGCGTATGCGCCGGAAACGAGCAGTACGGCTTCCGCAACCTCGCAAGCGGTTCGGTTTCATATTGAAAAAGCGCCGCTGTGTATTCGTGCTAAGGGTAAAACCATAACCTATGGAGAAACGTTAAGTGATAATGGTGCGGAAATCAATGGATTCGTGAACAATGAGAACGAAAACGTGCTTTCGGGTCTGAACTATGCGTTTGACTATGCGCAGTTTAGCGATATTGGAACTTACACAATTATTCCGATGGACGCAAAAGCCGAAAATTACAAAATTACATACGAAAACGGCGTGTTGAACGTACAGCCGAAGCCTATTGAGATAAAATGGAACGGCGAGAGTGTTTTCTATTATGATGGTACGCCGAAGTTGGTCACGGCAGAAGCGATTGGCGCGGTGAACGGAGATGCGCTTACTGTCATAATCGAGGACGGCAGCCGGACCGAAATCGGGTCGTACACCGCACGCGCGGTCGCTCTGGCAGGCGGAAAGGCGGGCAACTATGTGCTGCCCGAGGCACAAACCTTCTCGTTTCAGATCAAGAAGGCACTCGAGATGGCAGATGTCACGCCGAGTACCGTTACTGCCGTAATCGATGGCCTGACGATTCGACTGACCGGCTTTGCGACCGAGCCGATCACGGTTTCTGCGCCGGATGCCGTGGCCGCGGGCGATACGCTGATCATTCATGGCGTGACGTACACGATCGACCGTTCTGCAGTGGATATGCGCCGCGCGGAGATCGCGTTCGTATTTGCGGACAGCAGTACGCAGACTAACGTTTACGGCGCGGGAGATATCGGAACGGCATTTCCGGCCGACAGTAAGCGCGGATACACGTTTGACGGGTGGAAAATCGGTGATAAAACGTACACGACGCTGACGGAGGAAGCACTTACTAAACTGAACGGCACGCAGACTGCAGCACCGGTGTTCACCGCTCAGCAGAGTGGAGGAACGAGCGGCAGTGGTGGCGGCGGTCCGGTCCGCACGCCGACCGGTGCGGTGACTGCGGCTAAGAGTGAGCACGGCGAGGTCTCGATCACGCCGAAAAACGCAGCCAAAGGCAGCACAGTGATGATTAAAGCTGTGCCAAAGAAAGGCTATGCTCTCAAAACAATCGCGATTACCGACCAGAGTGGCAAGCCGGTCGCAGTGACGGAGAAGGACGGTCAGTTTACATTCGTCATGCCTGCGTGCAATGTCACGCTTACGCCTATTTTCGAGAGACAGCCTGCTCAAAATGTGAGCTTCGATGACGTCAAGCCAACCGAGTGGTACGCCGATGCCGTGCACTGTGTTGTGGAAAAGGGTCTGATGAGCGGTACAGGTACGGATGCGTTCTCGCCGGATGGCACGACCACGCGCGGTATGCTGATGACAATTCTCGCACGGTACGCGGGTGCGGATACGACCGGCGGTGCAAGCTGGTACGAGAAGGGCATGGCGTGGGCGCAGTCGGCAGGCATTTCGGATGGCTGCGCGCCGGAGGCTGGAATTACACGAGAGCAGCTCGTCACCATGCTGTACCGCTATGCGGACGCTCCCGAAGCCGGCGGCACACTGGATGCCTTTACGGATGCGGATATCGTCAGCGCTTATGCGGCTGATGCCATGCGATGGGCGGCGGCGAACGGAATCGTCAACGGCTCGCACGGCAGACTGAATCCACAGGGGAATGCCACCCGCGCACAGGCTGCGGCAATGCTGATGCGGTTCTGTGAAAAGATGGAACAATAATACATTGCACCGCGCATGCCGGAGAACGCTGTGCGCGGTGTAAATTTTCGGGTCTAAAATTTTTTGGAGTTTTTTCAGAAAATGTGTTGACAGATTCGTAATTCTGTTATATACTAAACAAGTCGTCAGGGATGAGACGACAACGACCCGATGGAAGTTTAGCTCAGCTGGGAGAGCATCTGCCTTACAAGCAGAGGGTCACAGGTTCGAGTCCTGTAACTTCCACCAACATGAAACCCTCTAAACCGTACGGTTTAGAGGGCTTTTGTTTATTTCAACTTTTTATGCACTCTACTCGGTTGACGGGTAGAGTGTACTTTTTTGTAAAATGCGCTGCATCAGGCTATTTTCGGCTGTTTGATGTGTCACCTGCTTCCGACGGATTTCTTCTTTGCCTTGCGCTGCTGTGCGTGCTGGAAGTTGATAACCTTGAGCGATGCCTCGGCAAAGGCATCGACGGACAGGTGAGTGTAGATCTGCGACGTCATGGCAATCGACTGGTGACCCGGAAGATCCTTTGCGACATTAAGCGGGACACCGGCGGACTGCAGGTCGGTCGCATAAGTGTGTCGCAGGCAGTATGGCGTGAGATCATCGGCCACAACGACGTTTCCTGGTCGATTGCGCCGATAGCCATCTGTGCGCCCATATCGAGATCAAGCGCCTGCTTGAACGAGCGCCACATCTGCTTCATGGACGTTTCGGTGTGCGGTCTGCCGGTAGTCGGCTGCGTAAAAAGATAGCCGCTACTCTTTTCCTCGACCTTGTGCCAGAGATCGCGCGCGGTCTTTACCCGGACGGAGTACCGCTTGCCATTATAGCTAAACGTTTTGCGGAAACATCCGTCTAATGTGTTTGTTTTTATTGCAAAACATCTTTGGTTGTAAAATAAGAGGGTAGAATGCACTCGCTAACGCTCATCGGTTGCAGCCGGTGGACGTAATTTTTATATTTAGAACGCGCGTATCAGTACGCGCGGGATACCGATAATACGGTATCTTTCCGGGTCGGTGCCCTCGATCCGTCTGGGCGGGTAAGACGGGGTTCAGGGGTGCAAGCTCCAGCCAATCCTCGCTCTGAGCGTAGTTGATGCGTTTGATGGTCATTTCGTCATCGCCATAGCTGATGATTCCGATTTCGCCGCTGTGGTTCATGGTGTTCTGCTTGAGCACCAGCACGATATCACCATCACGGAAATCAGGATACATACTGTCACCGCGGACATGCATAGCGCAGAAATCCTCCGGCTTGCGGCCCTTGAGATAGGTGTCGGGAACTTCGACCATTTTCTCTTTTGATTCGTTCTCCTAATGTCAGAACAAACACCCTTACTTTATATCAAACATTCGATTGCTTGTGATTAGTGTACCACCTGTGTGATTATAAATCACACAAGGAGGTGTGAAACATAAACGCCTGAACCTATCAGAAACTCCGTCTTTCCCGACAAGCACAAAGCCAAGCGCATAATCGGCGCACCGAGAGCGTCCGGCGAGCATCGCGTGATGTACTATCTTGGCTACGCTGCGACCGACATCGTCAAGCGGCGTATTGGCATTGTACGATAAAATGCACAAGAAAGAAGATTCAATGTAAAACAACAACTTCGCAGCCAATCTGGCTGCAGTCGAGAAGCACAGCTGCGGCATCAAGCCGAGCAAGCGTCTTCACTTCTGCTGGACGGAGGAGCAGCTCGAGCAGCTGACCGCTCTGTGGGATACGGCGTGAAGAACCTGTGGAAGGGCAGCCGTCCGCAGATGCGTTATCCGGTCCTCTATGACGGCGATGGCACCCGCCCGTCCGGTGAGCCGTTCGGCCCGGAGTGCAAGGGTCACTGGGTCATCACCGCCTCCGGCAAGCAGAAGCCGCAGTGCGTGCATATTTCCAACGTCCATGCCGACCTGCTGCCGACCGACGTTTACTCCGGTATGTATGCCCACGTGACCGTCAACTTCTTCCCGTATGATGCTTCCGGCAACCGCGGCGTAGGCTTCGGTCTGGGCAACGTGTGCAAGTCCCGCGACGGCGAACCGCTCGGCGGCCGTGCAAATGCTATACGGCAGCGTACCCCGGTACGCTTTCACAGTTGGTGCGGACGGCACTGGTGCCCAAGTCCGGCTACAAATTCGTGGACGCGGACTTTTTCGCTATCGAGGCGCGTGTGGTTGCGTGGCTTGCGGGCGAGGAATGAGTCTTGCAGGTTTTCTGCACGCACGACAAGATCTGCGAGGCAACCGAAATCCCGTACACGCGAGTGCATTACCAAGAATGAGGTGAACTACATCAAACTGCGGTCGCTGGAACGGGCAGGCTTTATGATCGGGTATGACCCGATTCGCAAGCTGCTGAGCGTCACCGTGCAGGAGCTTGCCGGTCTGAAGGAGCAGACCATCGAGTACCTGCTGCGGTATCAGTACGGCGAGGAGCTCGTGAAGAAGCTGGCGAAGGCTATGGAGAAGTAAAGCGAAACCCCTATGGGAACTGGTTTTATACCGGCTCTCAGAGGGGCTGTTTTTATTCGGTTGGCTTCGGCGTATCTCCATCAAAGACTACATGAGCAAAGCGAAAACGCTGCGTAACATCAGGGTACTTCTCACGATCCACTTCGGAGGCGAACATATCATACGGTCGCGCATAAATTTTGAAATCGCCGTAGAGTGCCTGATAAATTACCAGCGATTCGCCGGTTTCTGTGTGCGTGGCGATGGCAAGAACCTGATATAGTTTGTTTTTGAAGTGCAGGTATTTCTCACTGACCAGAATTTTTCTGGAATCCATTCATATTTCCTCCAATCCTATGTTTTTATTATAACAGAGATGAGGGCAAAGAAAAAGAGCACACCCGCAATCAGGTGTGCTCTATTCTGATGGCTAACGCGAAAACATTCCGAACTACGAAAAAGAGTTCGTATCTTCGCATTATGGTGGACTTGAAGGGGATCGAACCCTCGACCTCTCGGATGCGAACCGAACGCTCTCCCAAACTGAGCTACAAGCCCGAATATATGTTGTCAAGAAAAGTGTTTTGACCAAACTCAACTGAACAGGGAAGACGGAGACTGCTTTCCGCACTGCTTGCAACTGCGCTAAACGCCCAAATGTCAACTTTTTGCAAGCGATTTACCGATCAAACCAAACTCTATTCGTTTAATTCGCTAAACTACCCTTGACAATTATTAATTATAACGGTAGAATAATTTCATGTCAAGCACTTTTTTCGGGTGCAAAGCAAAAACAGCGTGCAGCAGCCAGCTGTGCCAAAAGGAGAATTTAACATGAAAAACAGCGAAAAAACAATGGAAAAGATCGTAGCGCTTTGCAAGGGCCGCGGCTTCGTATACTCCGGCTCGGAGATTTACGGCGGTCTTGCAAACACCTGGGACTACGGTCCGCTCGGCGTTGAGTTCAAGAACAACGTCAAGGCAGCATGGCGCAAGAAATTTGTGCAGGAGAGCCAGTACAATGTAGGTCTTGACTCCGCGATCCTGATGAACCCGATGACCTGGGTTGCTTCTGGTCATGTTGGCGGCTTCTCTGACCCGCTGATGGACTGCAAGGAGTGTAAGGAGCGTTTCCGTGCCGACAAGGTAATTGAGGACTGGTGTGCTGAGAACAACTACGATCTCGGCAAGAGTGTTGACGCACTCAGCCAGGCTGAGATGAAGGCATTCATCGACGAGCATGAGATCGCATGCCCGACCTGCGGCAAGCACAACTGGACCGACATCCGTCAGTTCAATCTGATGTTCAAGACCTTCCAGGGCGTTACCGAGAACGCGAAGAACGAGCTGTATCTGCGTCCGGAGACCGCACAGGGCATCTTCGTAAACTTCCAGAATATCCAGCGCACCACCCGTAAGAAGATTCCGTTCGGCGTTGGTCAGGTGGGCAAGTCCTTCCGCAACGAGATTACCCCGGGTAACTTCACCTTCCGTACCCGCGAGTTTGAGCAGATGGAACTGGAGTTCTTCTGCAAGCCGGGCACCGACCTTGAGTGGTTCAAGTACTGGAAGGATTACTGCCACAACTTCCTGCTGTCTCTCGGCATGAAGGACGAGAACCTGCGTCTGCGCGACCACGATCCGGAGGAGCTGTCTCACTACTCCAACGCTACCACCGATATCGAGTTTATGTTCCCGTTTGGCTGGGGCGAGCTGTGGGGCATTGCAGACCGCACCAATTTCGACCTGACCCAGCATCAGAACACCTCGGGTGTTTCGATGGAATACTTCGATCAGGAAGCAAATGAGAAGTATATTCCGTATGTTATCGAGCCTTCGCTTGGTGCTGACCGTGTTGCACTGGCCTTCCTGTGCGACGCTTACGACGAGGAAGTCGTAGGTCAGGACAAGAACGGTAAGGACGATGTTCGTACCGTTCTGCGTCTGCATCCGGCTCTGGCACCGTTCAAGGCTGCTGTACTGCCGCTGTCCAAGAAGCTGACCGACAAGGCCATGCCGATCTGGCAGGAGCTGGCTAAGCAGTTCTCTGTTGATTTTGACGATGCAGGCTCTATCGGTAAGCGCTATCGCCGTGAGGACGAGATCGGTACACCGTACTGCGTAACCGTCGATTTCGAGACCGAGCAGGACGGCTGCGTAACCGTTCGTGACCGTGATACGATGGAGCAGGAGCGCATCAAGATCGAGGAAGTTGCTGCTTATATCGCAAAGAAGATCGAGTTCTGATTTTTTCGCTGCTGAACATTGATCATCAAAACCGCTGCACAATCCCTGTGCGGCGGTTTTCTTTTATTTGGATGGAGAACAGAAAACACCACCAATAACCTATCGAAAGTGTAGAAATTGAGCCATCGGAAATTGGGCAATTTGCCGGAATGAAAAAGTTTGTCGGAAAGGGTTGACAGAAGAGGGGGAGTTTAGTATAATCATAGCAATCCCAGTGAAATAATATGAATTTAGGAGACGCGGTTATGCGATACTACTTTGAAAAGCTGCTCCGCTCGAATTTCCGATTTGGGCGAATGTGATCCTTCTTTTTAGTACACGAAACGAATCAATCACTTCAAACATGTATATAAAAAGGAGATTATTATCATGGCAACTATCAAGAATACCGAAAACTGGTCCTTTGAAACCAAGCAGCTGCACATCGGTCAGGAGACCGCTGATCCGGTTACCGATTCCCGTGCAGTTCCGATCTACCAGACCACTTCTTACGTTTTCCATGACAGCCAGCACGCGGCAGACCGTTTCGGTCTGGCTGACGCAGGCAATATCTACGGCCGTCTGACCAATTCCACGCAGGATGTGTTCGAGAAGCGCATTGCAGCACTCGAGGGCGGTGTTGCCGCTCTGGCTACCGCTTCCGGCGCCGCAGCGATTACCTACACCATTCAGGCACTTGCTCAGGCCGGCGACCACATCGTAGCACAGAAGACCATCTACGGCGGCAGCTACAATCTGCTGGCACATACTCTGCCGCAGTTCGGCGTTGAGACCACTTTCGTTGATGCACACAATCTGGAAGAACTGGAAGGCGCTATCAAGGACAATACTAAGGCGGTTTACATCGAGACTCTCGGCAACCCGAATTCCGATATTCCGGATATCGAGGCTATCGCAAAGATTGCGCACAAGCACGGTCTGCCGCTCGTAATCGACAACACTTTCGGTACCCCGTACCTCATCCGTCCGATTGAGTACGGCGCTGATATCGTTGTTCACTCTGCTACCAAGTTCATCGGCGGCCACGGCACGACCCTCGGCGGCATCATTGTTGATTCCGGCAAGTTCGACTGGAAGGCATCCGGCAAGTATGCACCGATTGCTGAGCCGAACCCGAGTTATCACGGCATCTCTTTTGCAGATGCAGTCGGTCCTGCTGCTTTCGTAACCTACATCCGCGCTATCCTGCTGCGTGATACTGGTGCTACCATTTCTCCGTTCAACGCATTTTTGCTGCTGCAGGGCACTGAGACTCTGTCTCTGCGTATCGAGCGTCACGTTGAGAACACCAAGAAGGTCGTTGAGTTCCTGACCAATCACCCGCAGGTTGAGCATGTGAACCATCCGTCTCTGCCGAACCACCCGGATCATGCTCTGTACGAGAAGTACTTCCCGAACGGCGGCGCATCTATCTTCACCTTCGATATCAAGGGCGGAAAGGAAGCAGCATTTAAGTTCATTGACAAGCTGCAGATCTTTTCTCTGTTGGCAAATGTTGCTGACGTTAAGAGCCTGGTCATCCATCCGGCAACCACCACTCACTCGCAGCTGACCGCAGAGGAACTGGAGGATCAGGGTATCCATCAGGGCACCATCCGTCTGTCCATTGGCACCGAGAATATCAATGATATTCTGGCTGACCTCGAGCAGGCATTCAACTAAGCTGAATATCGCGTATTCCTATTTTATCTCTTATTGACGAGAAAAGACCCGCTGAAAGCGGGTCTTTTCCTATCTGTACAGCAGTTTCATCCCTTGATGATGGCAAAAATGAGTGCAATTTTATCAATCGGCATAATACCCCCTTTTTCGGTTTGCAGTTTATATAACCGGAAAAGGGAGCTTTATTTTTACAGCTGCGAGAAAACCTCGCCGATTGGCGCGTGAATGACCAGATCAGCACGGCGATCCGCAGGAGTAGGGGACTTATTGACCAAAACCAGCTTATTGCCGCGGTAATAGTCGATCAGACCAGCGGCCGGATACACAGCCAGCGATGTGCCGCCGATAATCAGAATATCAGCCTTGGAGATGTAGTCTACGCTCTTGTTGATCGTGTAGCTGTCGAGTCCCTCCTCGTACAGCACGACATCTGGCTTGATAATGCCGCCGCAGGAGCATCGCGGAATGCCGGTGCCTTTGGCGATATCCTCAACCGGATATGGCTTGCGGCAGCGCATACAGTAGTTACGCAGTACTGAGCCGTGCAGCTCAAGCACTTCCTTCGAGCCTGCCTTCTGGTGCAGACCGTCGATGTTCTGCGTTACAACGGCACGGCACTTGCCCTCGCGTTCCCACTCGGCCAGCTTGAGGTGAGCCGCATTCGGCTTTGCATCAAGAGCCAGCATTTTCGCCCGATAGAAGCGATAAAACTCCTCGGTTTCGCTCAAAAAGAACGTGTGGCTGAGAATGGTCTCCGGCGGGTACTTGTACTGCTGGTTGTATAGACCGTCCACCGAGCGGAAATCCGGAATGCCGCTCTCGGTCGATACGCCTGCACCGCCGAAAAAGACAATGTTGTCGCTGCCGTCGATCCACTCTTTTAATTTAGCAATCTTCTCATCCATGATATTAGCTCCTTTCGTCGCTAATGAATTGAAAATTAAGGTATTTGGCACAGCCGAATGATTTAATGCACGCAAGAATAGCGGCATTTTCAATTCTCAATTTTCCATTGTTTCGATTATTCGGTAATCGAAACTAAGCCCTCATGACGCGGCTTTGCCGGCGTTTCCTTCTCGATGTAGCCGATGGCTGCGGAGCAGACAACAATGTGGTCCTCCGGTACGCCGTACTCGGTCAGCAGTGCACGAACCTCGGGCACGTCGCAGGTCTCGCGCAGCTGGTTGATCCAGCAGGAGCCGAGGCCAAGCTCGGTAGCCATCAGCAGCAGATTCTCCATTGCAGCAGCGCCGTCTACCAGAGCGTGGTGCTCATCCCGCTTGTAGGAAATGATAATGTTGACCGGTGCACCGTAGAAATTGTACTCCGGACCGCGATTGTCTGCCTCAGCAACGGCACGAGCCAGCTTGAGCGACTTCTCTGCATTGTAAATCACGGTAAAGTGCCACAGGTACTTGCCCATGCCGGAAGGCGCCCATTCAGCAGCTTCAACAATCTGCATGATCTGATCCTTCGGCGGCAGCTCGGACTTGAACGCGCGCGTAGAGCGGCGGGACTTGATAACTTCCATCAGGTTAGACATAGGAAAAACCTCCTGAAACAAATAGGGATTGATATTTATAAATATAGTATATAGCATTCTGGGTGCTGTTTCAAGACAACATGAACAAAAATGCGGCTGCATCTGTAAATTATCTGTGAAAACAGCGGTTTGTGTGGTATACTGATTCTAATTGAAAAATAATGCGGGAGGAATCTCTTTCATGATCAATATCAGCGATCTTAGCTTAAACTTCAGCGGCGAGCCGCTGTTCAAAGATGTAAACCTGAAATTTACCCAGGGCAACTGCTACGGTGTTATCGGTGCAAACGGTGCAGGCAAGTCTACCTTCCTGCGCATTCTGTCCGGCGATCTGGACCCGTCCACCGGCACGGTTTCGATTGCGCCCAAGACCCGTATGAGCGTACTCAAGCAGGACCACTTTGCCTTCAACGAGGAGACTGTGCTCAACACGGTTCTCGGCGGCAACGAGCGTCTGCTCGAGGTCATGCGCGAAAAGGATGCGCTCTATATGAAGGACCCGTTCACCGAGGAGGATGGCAACAAGGCTGCCGAGCTCGAGTCCGAGTTTGCCGAAATGGGTGGCTGGGACGCTGAGACGGAGGCCAGTCAGCTGCTGAACGGTTTGGGCCTGGATGCAGATGCCATCCTGTACACCGAAATGAAGAACCTCGGTGACGTCGAGAAGGTCAAGGTGCTGCTGGCGCGTGCGTTGTTCGGCAAGCCGGATATTCTGCTGCTGGACGAGCCTACCAACCATCTGGACATTCAGGCAGTCCGCTGGCTGGAGGACTTCCTTGCCGATTTTGAGGGCACCGTCCTCGTTGTATCGCATGACCGTCACTTCCTGAATAACGTATGTACCCATATCGTTGATATCGACTACGGCAAGATCAAGCTGTATGTCGGCAACTACGAGTTCTGGTATGAGTCCTCTCAGCTGGTTCAGCGCATGATCAAGGACCAGAACCGCAAGAATGAGGAAAAGATCAAGGAACTGCAGAACTTCATTCAGCGTTTTGCGGCAAACAAGTCCAAGTCCCGTCAGGCGACCAGCCGCCGCAAGCTGATCGACAAGCTGTCCGTCGAGGAAATGCCGGCTTCGTCCCGCCGTTACCCGTGGGTAGCGTTTGACGCGGACCGTGAGGCAGGCAAGGACATTCTCGAGGTGCGCGGCATCTCCAAGACCATCGACGGCGAGAAGGTGCTCGACAACGTATCTTTCATCGTGCGCCGCGGTGACAAGATTGCGTTCATCTCGGATAACGAGCTGGCAATGACTACGCTGTTCCAGATTCTTATGGGTGAGATGAAACCGGATGAGGGCAGCTTCAAGTGGGGCGTTACCACCTCGCAGAGCTATTTCCCGAAGGACAACAACGAGTTCTTCGAGGGCCACGAGGAAAACATGCTCGACTGGATCGCACCGTATTCCCGCACGGATACACTGGAATCCACGTTGCGCGGCTTCCTCGGCCGTATGCTGTTCTCCGGCGACGATGTTTACAAGCCGGTTCGCGTACTGTCCGGCGGTGAGAAGGTTCGCCTGATGCTGGCGCGCATGATGCTGTTCGGCTCGAACGTGCTCGTCATCGACCAGCCGACCAACCACCTCGATCTGGAATCCATCACCGCAGTCAACAACGGCGTTCGTGATTTCAAGGGCACCGTGCTGTTTGCTTCCCACGACC
This sequence comes from Butyricicoccus sp. AF18-9LB, assembly GCF_027684505.1. NCBI lineage: Bacteria > Bacillati > Bacillota > Clostridia > Eubacteriales > Butyricicoccaceae > Butyricicoccus > Butyricicoccus sp. AF18-9LB. The sequence continues at coordinate 74,933 of NZ_JAQCWA010000008.1, read as the reverse complement.
ACGAGTTCGTGCAGACCATCGCGACCCGTATTATCGAAATTCGTGAAAAGGGCGTTCTGGACAAGGAATGCACCTATGACGAGTTCCTTGAGTTCCGCGAGACCTACAAGGGCTGATGCCGGAGCGCTTTCGGCGCGGTCTGAACGGCCTGCTCGTGCTGCTGATACTGGGTGCGTTGGCATATGCCTTGGCGCTGCTGTTCGGCTGGAACTGTCCGATCAAATACTTGACCGGCGTGCCGTGTCCCGGCTGTGGACTGAGCCGTGCACTTGCCGCTCTGCTCCGACTGGACTTTCGTACAGCACTGCGGTTTCAGCCGATGGTTTTCGTGCTGCCGCCGGTCGTTTTGTACGTGCTGTTTGGCAAAAAGCCGCTTTTCGGCTTCAAAAACCTCGAGCGCATGCTGCTGTGGAGCGTTATCGTGCTGGATATCGCAATTTGGCTGATACGTCTCGCGCTGCATGACCCGCTGATTTTTTGAAGATTTCCCGCTCGAACTGTACTGCACGGTTCGAGCGGATTTTGTTTTATTCGACATTTTGTGCAATATGCAAAGATTAGCCGGAAATTTGATCGGGTTTTGCTGTACTTTTTCGTATGCACATGCTATACTGTTGCCAAAGGAGGGGATAGTTTATGATGTTTGGAATTGACAGCCTGTATATCTGGCTGGCTGTCATTATCATCAGTGTAGCGGTAGAGGCGTTTACACTCACATTGTGCGGCATCTGGTTCGCTGCCGGCGGTGTCGCGGCACTCATTGCAGCCAGCCTTTCAGTCGGACTGATGGGGCAGTGGATTGTGTTCATCGTGTTCTCCGCGCTGCTGCTTGTACTGATGCGTCCGCTCTGCCGCCGTTTTCTCGGCAGCCGGCAGCAGGCGACCAACGCAGATCGTATCATCGGACAGACTGCCGTTGTTACCGAACCGATTGACAATGTTCTGGAGACCGGTGCGGTAAAAATCAACGGAAAGATCTGGACAGCCCGCAGTACGACTGACGCGCAAATTGCAATCGGGACAAGAGTCACGGTTGTGGAGATTCGTGGCGTCAAGGCGATTGTAAAACCGAACCAACTGTAAAGGAGCGTTATTATGGATTATATTATTGTACCCATCATCTGGATTGTGTTGATTGTTCTGCTCATCGCGTTCATTGCAAGCAATATCGTGATCGTGCCGCAGGCGAAGGCGTATGTTATCGAGCGTCTCGGTACCTACCGCGACACATGGAGCACCGGCCTGCATTTCAAGGTGCCGCTGTTTGAGCGCATTGCCCGCAAGGTAACCCTCAAGGAGCAGGTAGTCGATTTCCCGCCGCAGCCGGTTATCACCAAGGATAACGTAACCATGCAGATCGACACGGTCGTGTACTTCCAGATCACCGACCCGAAGCTGTTTGCATACGGTATCGAAAGCCCGATGGCAGCAATTGAAAATCTGACTGCAACCACACTGCGAAACATCATCGGTGATCTCGAGCTTGACCAGACGCTGACCAGCCGCGATATCATCAACACCAAAATGCGCTCCATTCTCGATGAAGCGACCGATGACTGGGGCATTAAGGTAAACCGCGTGGAGCTGAAGAACATCATTCCGCCGGCTGCCATTCAGGAATCTATGGAGAAGCAGATGAAGGCCGAGCGCGAACGCCGCGAGTCCATTCTGGTAGCGGAAGGTAAAAAGCAGTCCGCGATTCTGGTGGCTGAAGGCGAAAAGGAAGCAACCGTTCTTGCTGCAGAGGCGAATCGCCTTGCCAAGATCAAGGAGGCCGAAGGTGAAGCAGAAGCGCTGCTTACCGTGCAGAAAGCACTGGCAGACTCCATCAATCTGCTGAATGAAGCGGCACCGACAGAGCAGGTTATCAAGCTGAAATCCCTCGAGGCATTCAGCAACGCCGCTGACGGCAAGGCAACTAAAATCATTATCCCGAGCGAGATTCAGAGCCTTGCGGGTCTGGCAACCTCATTCAAGGAAGTTATGACCGATCCGAAGCGCGAACAGCCCGAAAAGTAAAAATTACGTTCAAGTCCTGCAGACCGTATCCGGCCTGCAGGACTTTTTTGCATGCAAAATTGTCATTTGTGTCCGACTCGATTCTTGACAGAAGTGGACTGGAATGTTATCATAAGTTGAATAGATATGCACATATTGCGGGAGGGATCAAATTGTCGGCAAAGCATACAGACGCAGAACTGGAGTGCTGCGAGGAGTATATCGTCCATACAGATGCAGTTATGGCAGCGCGCAGCGCAATGCCGGCAGAGGAGATCACTACAGCCGCATCAGATTTTTTCAAAGCGTTTTCCGACAAGACCCGCTTGCGGATACTGGCGGCGCTTGTGTCCGCGGAGCTGTGTGTCTGTGATATTGCATCGCTGCTGAACATGAGCCAGTCCGCGATATCGCATCAGCTTCGTTTTTTGAAGCAGGCGCGGCTGGTCAAGAGTCGGAAAAACGGAAAAACAGTATACTATGCGCTGTGCGATGATCATATTCAGACCATTTTGGCACAGGGAATCGCGCACGTGCAGGAGGGATAAACGGAATGAGCGAAAATAACCGCCCTGATTCGGAACAGAAGAAGGACCAGACAACGGCGGAAGATATTTTAGCACAGGTCGATTCGATTTTAGCGGATCTGGAAAATTCGGCAGTAGCGCAGCTGTTTGCCGCTCCGGAAAAGCCTAAACCCGAAGAGAACAAAAAACCGCCTGAAAAAGAAGAATCAGCGCCGCCCGGCGAGCCTGAGCCGCCGGACAAGAATGCGGAGCAGCCGGAGACTGAACCGGAAGCCGATACATCGCACCAAAGTGTAAGCGAATCTCCGGAGGCGGAAACGCCGCCCGAGGAAGCGGCGGCAGCTGAGCCTGCAAAGCCCTCGGAGGAATCAGACGCAGCTGAGGAATCGCCGGAAGATTCGGAAGACGAATTTGACGAAGAAGAAGATTCGCCGAATGAGGCTGAAGACGAGGGCGACTGGGATGAACCGGAATTTGACGACGAAGGTATAGAGGACGAGCTTCCTGAGGAAGAACAATCGCAGGAAGCGGAGTTCGAGCCTATCGTAGAGGAAAAGTCGGACAGGCTGCAGAAGCTAAAAGAAAAACTGAAAAACCATGAAAAGGACAAGGCGGAGAAAAAGGAACAGGCAAAATCCGCACCTAAGGAGAAGCCTAAACCAAAGGATGAAAAAAAGCCGGAGGAAAAGAAGCCGGAACCGTCAGTAATCGAAGCTCCGGAGGACGCGGACGATACCACCGGTATGAATTTCGTGCAGAAGGCACAGTACCGGGCGAAAATGCGTCGGCGTGAGCAGACCCGTCTGCGGCGAGAAAATGCACGCCGTATACAGGAAGGCGCTGAAGTGACCTATCAGCCGATGACACGGTTGGATATGCAGAGCACAGGCGCACGGCTGGCTGCCGCGGCAATTGTTCTTGTGGCCGGAATCGCGATGGGAGGTTCGAGCGCGGCATTGCCGCTCTGCCTGTTGGCGTTTTTGATCACAGCGCTGCCGATTGCAGCGCATGTGCTGACCAATCTGACACACGGTTCATTTTTCGATGAATATCTGCTCGTGCTAATGGCATCCATCGGCGCATTCGCGCTCGGCAGCCGTGCAGAAGCAACGATCGTGCTCATCCTGTTTGAGATTGGCAAAATTGCAGGTGATATCGTTCTATCATCCACCTATCAGGCATTGCCGCAGCAGCACGATTTCATGCCGGAAAAGGCAACGGTCGTCAACATGAAGGGCGAACAGCGTCAGGTTCCGCTGGCAGATATCCGTCTGGGCGAGCTGGTTCTGGTACACTCGGGTGAGCGCGTACCGATTGACGGCGTTGTACTTCGCGGAGACGGCACGGTAGATGACAGCGTGCTTACCGGTGAAAACGTGCCGATGGCAGTTGATAAGAACACGCGTGTGCTGGCAGGCAGCCGGTATAACGGCTCTCTGATGCTGATTCGTGTGATCTCGCGCTATGAAGACTGCGCGGTTCGTCAGATTCGCCGTGTACAGAATGCGGCCGCCGAACACAAGGCAGCGTTGGAAAACAGTGCGCAGCGTAATGCCAAGCGTCTGGTTCCGGTTGTGATCGTCATTGCCGTACTGGCAGCCGCACTTCCGCCGCTGTTCATGCCCGGTTCAGATATGACCGGCTGGGTGTATCGCGGACTGACGCTTCTCATCGCCTGCTGTCCAACCGCACTGGCGCTGGCTGTACCGCTTGCTTTTGTATGCGGCGGCGGCCGACTTGAGAGTGAAGGCGTTCACATGAAGGGCAGCGAAGCGATGGAACGGACTGCAGACCTGCGTCTGGTCGTGTTCAACAAGACCGGCACAGTGACCACCGGCAATCTGCAGATTAAAAAGATTTATCCCACACAAGAGTTTTCCGAAAAGAACTGTCTGGCACTTGCCGCAGCAGCCGAGCAGCTTTCACAGCATCCGATTGCGCGCGCAATCGCAAGTGCATGCCAGGAAAAACTGCCAAAGATCGAGGAATTTGAGGAATTCCCGGGCCGTGGCGTGCGCGCCCGTATCGGTGATCACGTTCTGCTGGTAGGCAACCGCAAGCTGATGGTCTCCCGCGGTGTCAAGGGCTTGCCGGATATCGACGGCACGGTTGTTTACATCGCCTGTGAAGGGGAGCACATCGGTGTGATTGAATTGGAGGATACGGTTCGTCCGTCCGCTGCTGACGCGATCAAAAAGATCAAGGATCAGGGTGTTGAGCGCACGGTGCTTATCACCGGTGACGCTGAGACACCAACTCAGCGAATTGCAAATGCCGCCGGCATCGACACCGTTCACTGCGGTTTGATGCCCGAGGAAAAGCAAGCGAAGCTGGACTTTATGATGCGCACGATTCCGACAGACGGCACGACCGCCTATGTCGGCGACGGCGTAAGCGATATCGAGCAGCTCAAGATGGCCGATGTCGGTGTGGCAATGGGCACGCGCGGCTCCCGCTATTCAGCGGATGCGGCGAATATACTGATTACCGCAAATGATCTGAGCGGTCTCGGCGAGGCTGTTCAGGTCTGCAAGACTACACACGGAGTTGCAATGCAGAATCTGACACTGCTGGCCGCCATCAAGCTGGTGCTTGCTGTACTGGCGCTGATCGGTCTGGCGCAGATGTGGATGGCAGTTATCGTCGATGCTGTACTCACGGTGCTGACCGTGTTCAATACGACTCGACTGCTCGGCAGCAAGCCGGAAATTCCGGAGGAATAAGCAAAACGCGAAGGAAGTGTAAAAGCTTTCTTCGCGTTTATTTTTTTGTTTCATGTACTTTCTGCGCGAAAACGGTCAAAAACGGTATGGTTTTTTTCGGAAGGATATGATACAATAATCTGTATGAATGAAAATGGAGGAATACGTCTTGCATAAAAAGATGGAAGCCATTTTGTCCCGTGTACAGAAGCCGGCACGCTACGTCGGCGGTGAATGGGGCTCGGTGATGAAAGATAAAAAGAACATCGATCTGCGATTTGCGTTCTGTTTTCCGGATACCTATGAGGTTGCCATGTCTCACCTCGGTTCGCGTATCCTGTACGGTCTGCTCAACGACCAGAAGGGCATCTGGTGCGAACGCGTCTGCGCGCCATGGATTGACATGGAGGCCGAAATGCGCGAGGCAGGGCTGCCGCTGTACGGTCTGGAGAGCGGTGACCCGTTGTCGGACTTTGATATTATCGCTTTTACGCTGCAGTATGAGCTGTCGTTTTCCAACATTCTGAATATGCTGGATCTCGGCGGTATTCCGGTGCTGGCAAAGGACCGCACCGAACTCAAGCATATTGTAGCCTGCGGCGGTCCGTGTGCCTACAATCCGGAGCCGCTCGCTGACTTTGTTGACCTGTTCATGATCGGCGACGGCGAGGAGATCATGTTGGAGTTTACCGATCTGTACCGCAAGGCCAAGCGCGAAGGCTGGTCTAAGCAGGAATTTCTGATTGCGGCAGCACAGATCGAGGGCATGTATGTACCTTCGCTGTACGAAGTCAAGTATCACGAGGACGGCACAATCGAGAGCGTCACACCGACGCACAGTGCACCGGCTCTCGTGCAGAAGCGCATCGTCAAGGATCTGGATACCATGTACTATCCGGAGTCCTTTGTTGTGCCTTCGACCGACATCGTGTTCGACCGTGCGATGATCGAGCTGTTCCGCGGCTGTCCACGCGGCTGCCGATTCTGTCAGGCCGGTCACACTTATCGTCCGCTGCGTACCAAGTCCAAGGAAGTGCTGCTCAAGCAGGCGCAGGCGGTGCTCAAGAACTCCGGTTACGAGGAAATCTCTCTGTCCTCGCTGTCTACGAGCGACTACGGTGAGCTGTCCGGTCTGACCGAGTGCATGCTCGACTATTGTGAGCCACGTCATATCAGTCTGTCACTGCCGTCTCTTCGTGCGGACAGCTTTTCCGCCGAACTGATGGAGCGCGTACAGAAAACCCGCAAAAGCGGCCTGACGTTCGCATGTGAAGCCGGTACGCAGCGCCTGCGCGATGTTATCAACAAGAACATCCGCGAGGAGGACGTGCTCCATGCCTGCGAGATTGCCTTTCAGGGCGGTTGGAATAATGTCAAGCTGTACTTTATGATGGGTCTGCCGACCGAGACCTACGAGGATCTGGACGGCATTTCCGACATTTGCAAAAAGGTCGCCTATTGCTGGCGTGAGAACACGCCCAACCGTGCGCGCGGCGTGCGTATCACAGCGTCGGCTTCGTGCTTTGTGCCCAAGCCGCAGACCCCGTTCCAGTGGGACGCGCAGGACACGCTCGAGCAGTTCCGCGAGAAGCAGGCGCATCTCAAGGTGGTCATGAAAACCAAGAATGTCACCTACAACTGGCATGACGCTGAGACCTCGGTACTCGAGGGCGTTATTGCACGCGGCGACCGCCGTCAGGGCAAGGCGATTCTGCTGGCGTGGCAGCGCGGCTGCAAGATGGATGGCTGGGATCAGTGCTTTGATTTCGACAAGTGGATGCAGGCGTTTCGCGACTGCGGACTGGATCCCGCGTTCTACGCATCCCGTCAGCGCCCGATGGACGAGATCTTTCCGTGGGATCACATCGGCTGCGGCACGCGCAAAGAGCACCTCAAGCGTGAGTGGGAGCGTTCCCGCGAAGCGGCTATCACGCCGGACTGTATGCACCAGTGTGCCGGCTGCGGTGCAAGCGCACTGCTGAAGGGAGGCAAGTGCCATGTTTAAGGCAAGAATGAAGTTTGCCAAGGAGGGACGCGCCAAGTATATCTCCCACCTTGATCTCATGCACGCCATGCAGCGCTCGATGGCGCGCTGTCAAATGCCGCTGTGGTTTACCGAGGGCTTCAACCAGCACGCCTACGTTTCGGTGGCGCTGCCGCTCTCGACCGGCTACTCCGGCGAGTGCGAATTTCTGGATTTCAATATAACGGCGGAAGCCGTACCGGAAAACGCGGTAGAAGCGCTCAATGACGTATTTCCCGAGGGCCTGCGTGCAATCGAGATTTACCCGCTTGCCGACGGCGGCATGAAGGTCGGTTCGATTGAATGGTCGCAGTACCGCATCACATGGGGTTTTGAGGATGGTACGCCCAAGGGCTTTGCCGACGATGCGCGCAATCTGTTCCGCCGCCCGGTGGTCGAGATCGTCAAGCGCTCCAAGCGCGGCGAAAAGACGGTCAATATGCGTGAGCTGATGCGCGATCTGACTGTCACCGACGGCCCGGACGAGGTGACAGCCGTTGTCACCACCGCGGCCGGCAACAACAACATGAGCCCGGAATACCTGACCCGTGCCATCCGGCAGTATCTGCCGCAGTACGAGATCCCGTTCAGCGCATACCACCGCATGAATGTGTTCACCGCTGACGGCACTCCATTTCGATAAAAGGAGAGTTTCATGGCAACCCAGAATGTTTCCGAAGAACAGCTGCAATCGCAGTTTACCTATATTGACGCAGTAGCCCGCCTGTTGGGGGACAAGCGCCCAAAAGCCTATACGCATACGTTCGGCTGCCAGCAGAACGAGGCGGATACCGAGCGTATCCGCGGCATGCTGTCCGAAATGGGCTACGAAATGACCGATACGCCCGACGAGGCAGATTTTATCCTGTTCAACACCTGTGCTGTGCGTGAGCATGCCGAGGATCGTGCGTTCGGCAACGTCGGCGCACTCCGCCATCTGAAAAAGGAGCGGCCGGGCATTGTTATTGCAATGTGCGGCTGCATGGCCCAGCAGGAGAAGAACGTCGAGAAGATCAAGAAAAGCTATCCGCAGGTCAACCTGCTGTTCGGCACGCATGCGCTCTGGCGGTTTCCGTCGTTGCTGTACCGCGTGCTGACCGAGAAAAAACGTGTATTTGACATCGGCGGCGAGGACGATATCGCCGAAGGCCTGCCGGTGCTGCGTGCCAAGGGCGCGAAGGCGTGGCTGTCCATCATGTATGGCTGCAACAACTTCTGCACCTACTGCATCGTGCCGTATGTGCGAGGCAGAGAGCGCAGCCGCCGACCGGAGGAAATCGAAAAGGAACTGCGCGAGCTGGTCGATGCAGGCTATAAGGAGATTACTCTGCTCGGGCAGAACGTCAACTCCTACGGCAAGGACCTTGGCATTGACGTGGATTTTGCCGATCTTCTGCGCCGTCTCAACGCCGTGCCCGGCGATTTCTGGCTACGGTTTATGACCAGCCATCCGAAGGATGCGTCTTCCAAACTGTTTTCTGCTATGGCAGAGTGCGATAAGGTTGCAAAGCAGCTGCATCTGCCGTTCCAGTCTGGCAGCGATGAGATCCTACACCGTATGAACCGCCGCTACACGGCAGAGCACTACAAATCGCTGATTGCGGACGCACGATCGAAAATGCCGGATATTACGCTGTCGAGCGATATTATCGTCGGTTTCCCGGGCGAAACGGAAGAGAATTTCGAGGACACCTTAAAGCTGGTGCAGGATACCCGGTTTGACCTGCTGTTTACGTTTCTGTATTCGCCCCGCGCGGGTACGCCCGCGGCCTCTTATGAGGATAACGCAACACAGCAGGACAAGCAGCGCCGCTTCGAGCGACTGCTCAAGGCGCAGGATGAAATCGTTGCTGAAAAGCAGGCGGCGTATCAGAGCAAAAAGCTGCGGCTGCTTGTAGACGGCAATGCCAAAGGACCGGAATATCCGTTTACTGCGCGTACCGAGGGCAACCTGCTTGTCTGCGTACGCGGTGACGATATCAAAATCGGTGAATTTATCGAGGCAGAGATCGAGAAAACCTCGCTTCGCTGTCTGTTTGCACACAAATTATAAGAAAGAGGTAAGAACATGGCTGAACTGACGCCCATGATGCAGCAGTATTTTGAGATCAAAAACAAAAATAAAGATTACATTCTGTTTTACCGTCTGGGCGATTTCTACGAAATGTTCTTTGACGATGCCAAGCTGGTCTCCCGCGAGCTGGAGCTGACGCTGACCGGCCGCGACTGTGGTCAGGGAGAACGTGCACCGATGTGCGGCGTACCGTATCACAGTGCGGAAGGCTATATTGCCAAGCTGGTGCAGAAGGGTTACAAAATTGCAATCTGTGAGCAGATGGAGGACCCGAAAAAGGCAAAAGGTCTGGTCAAGCGCGAGATCATCCGACGCGTGACACCGGGTACGGTCGTGGAAGCCTCCATGCTGGATGAAAATCGGAACAACTTTCTCGGCTGCGTATACGCAGCCGGTGGTTCTGTCGGCGTATGCTTTGCTGATATTACGACAGGTTCGGTGTACGCGACCGGATCGGATAACTGGAATGACATAACCAGTGAGTTCGGACGTTTTGTGCCGCGTGAGGTGTTGGTCGGCGGCGGAGCCATTTCGGCAGACAGCCTTCAGTCCTTTCTGAAGGAACGTCTGGAGGCGCTTATCGAGCCGATGCCGGAGGAGTGCTTTGAGGCACAGCGCAGTGCGGAACGCATTCAGGAGCACTTCAAGGTGCAGGACTTTGACGCTGTCGGTCTGACCGACCTGCCGTGCACTGTGCGGTGCCTCGGCGGTCTGTTGGATTACCTTGAACAGACGCAGAAGGCCAGCCTTTCCAGTCTGAATCAGCTGCAGGTGTACCATCAGGGTCAGTACATGGAGCTTGACCTGATCGCACGCCGCAATCTCGAGCTGTGCGAGACCATGCGGACCAAGGAAAAGAAGGGCACGCTGCTGTGGGTGCTTGACCACACGCGCACGGCAATGGGCTCGCGCCTGATTCGTCAGTGGATTGAAAAACCGTTGTATAATCCGCTGCATATTGCACGCCGTCAGCAGGCGGTAGGTGCATTGTGTGACGATGTAATTGCCCGCACGGCATTGACGGACGCACTCAAGCGGGTGTTCGATATGGAGCGCCTGATCGGGCGTGTAGCCTACGGCACTGCAAACTGCCGTGATCTGCGTGCGCTGTCGGCGGCAATTTCTTGTCTGCCGGAGATCAAAACGCAGGCTGCTCTGTTCGGCCAGTCTATGCTGCGCGAGCTGACCGGTAAGATTGATCTGCTCGAAGACATCCGCGCGCTGGTCGAGCAGGCCATTGTAGACGAGCCGCCGATTCTTCTTCGGGAAGGCGGCATGATCCGCAAGGGCTTCAACGAGGAGATTGACCGTCTGCGCGACCTTGCGTCCGGCGGCAAGGGCAAAATTGCCGAAATCGAGCAGGCGGAACGCGAGCGTACCGGCATCAGCAAGCTGAAAATCGGCTACAACCGTGTGTTCGGCTATTATATTGAGGTCAGCCGCTCCAATGCGGAGGCGGTTCCGGAGAACTATATTCGTAAGCAGACGCTTGCGAACAGCGAGCGCTATATCACCGAGGAGCTGAAACAGCTCGAGAGCACCGTGCTCGGTGCACAGGAGCGGCTGACCGCACTCGAATATGAGGTGTTCGTTTCTGTACGCGACCAGATTGCCGCTGAGGTACACCGCGTGCAGAAGACCGCGCAGGCTATCGCAGCGCTTGACGTTCTGTGTGCTCTGGCTGATGTGGCTTGTGATAACAACTATGTTTGTCCGGTGGTTGATTTTTCCGACCGCATTGACATCAAGGACGGCCGTCACCCGGTTGTTGAGAAAATGCTGTCCGACAGTCTGTTCATTCCGAACGACACCCTGCTCGACAGCAAGGAAAACCGCGTTGCTATCATCACCGGCCCGAATATGGCAGGCAAATCCACCTATATGCGGCAGGTGGCACTGATTACCATCATGGCACAGATTGGCTCGTATGTGCCGGCCTCGTCCGCGCATATCGGCGTGGCAGACCGCGTGTTTACACGTGTCGGCGCGTCGGATGATCTGGCAAGCGGTCAATCCACCTTCATGGTGGAGATGAGCGAGGTCGCGGACATTCTGCGGCACGCTACCAAGTCCAGCCTGATCATTTTGGATGAGATTGGCCGCGGAACCTCTACCTATGACGGCATGAGCATTGCCCGCGCAGTCGTAGAGTATGTAGCGGACAAGAAGCGCATCGGCGCACGCGCGCTGTTTGCAACGCATTATCACGAGCTGACGGTGCTTGAAGATCTGGTTAAGGGCGTCAAGAATTACAATATCGCAGTCAAAAAGCGCGGTGATGACATTACGTTCCTGCGCAAAATCGTGCGCGGCGGCGCGGATGACAGCTATGGCATTGAGGTTGCAAAGCTGGCCGGTGTGCCGAATCCGGTCATCAAGCGGGCAAAGGCTGTGCTGGCTGATCTGGAATCCACCATGCCGAAAATCGAGCTGCATGCCGTAGCCGAGGAACCGGAAGACGTTCCGCAGATTACGATGGATTCGCTCTCCGGCGATGCCGTAGCCGAACGTCTGCGTGCACTGCAGGTGGACACCATGACGCCGATCGAAGCGCTCAACGCACTGTATGAGCTGAAAAAGCTGGTTTAATCATTTATCAGGGCAGGAAAGACCAAGCATGATTTGTTCCGGAAAGGAAAACAAAGAAAAATGGCAGTGATTCATGAATTATCTCCGCATCTTGCGGATCTGATCGCGGCAGGAGAGGTTGTTGAACGGCCATCCTCTGTGGCGAAGGAGCTGGTCGAGAATGCGATCGACGCAGGTTCTACCCGCATTACAGTGGAGATTGAAAACGGCGGCATTACCTATCTGCGTATTGCGGATAACGGCTGCGGCATGTCGGCAGAAGACGCGCCCGTGGCTTTCCGCCGCCACGCGACCAGCAAGCTGCGCACCGAGGAAGATTTGAACGCCATCGGCACATTGGGTTTCCGCGGTGAAGCATTGGCTGCGATTTCGTCGGTTACGCGCATTGATCTGTTTACGCGTCAGGCAGGTTCGATTGCGGGTCTGCACCTGCATCTGGAAGCCGGTGAGATTCAGACACAGGAGGAAGCCGGCTGTCCGGAAGGCACAACAATCGTTGTGCGCGACCTGTTCTTCAACACACCGGCTCGCATGAAGTTTCTCAAAAAGGACTTCACCGAGGCGGGTTACATTCTCGGCGTAGTACAGCATGCGGCACTCTCACATCCAGAAATTGCGTTTACGCTTATTCGCGACGGCAAGCAGGTATTCTCGTCGGACGGCAAGGGCAAGCTAATTGCGCCGGTGTTCGGCGTATTCGGCAAGGAAATGACTGCCAATATGATTGAAGTGCCGATGACCGAGCGCAACGGTATGACCGTGCACGGCTACATTGTCAAGCCGCACGCCGGACGTGCCAACCGTTCCATGCAGCACTTTTTCGTCAATGGCCGCTATGTCAAGAGCCGTCTTATGCAGGCTGCAATGGAAGAGGCCTATCGCAATGCGATCATCACCGGCAAATATCCGTCTGGTGCGCTTTTCCTGGATTTGCCGCTGTCGGCGGTTGACGTCAACGTGCATCCTGCAAAAACCGAGGTCAAATTTTCGCAGGAAAAGCCGATTTTCGAGGTCGTGTATATTGCCTGCAAGAATGCACTTGCCGCAAACGACAATATGCCGCATCTGGAGCACAAGGAGAAGGAAGCGCCTGCCAAGCCGCGTGAAGATAATCTGACGCATGAGCAGCAGCGGTTTGCGATTCCAAAGCCGGTAGACCCTAAGCCGTTTGTCACGCCGAGTGTCAAGCCAACACCGATTGCACCGGTAAAGAACGACGAGGAAGCACCGGATTTAGAGGATTTCCTCGTGTCCATTCCGCCAAAGGCAGAGCGTCCGCGCAGTGCATCGAGTTATCTGTCCGCGCCGCGCATCCTGCAGGAGGAACCGCAGGAACCGATTCGTCCGCGAATGGCACAGCCGGTTAAGTCGTCGGTCGCAGAACCAACACCTGCCGTGCATACGCCGGAACCGGAGCCGGAAGATGAACCGATGGTTGTTGTGCCGCCTGTCAGCGCACCGGAGGTCAAGGATAAGCCGCAGATCCTGCAGCCGCTGGATGCCGGTGTGCGTGTAATCGGCGAATGCTTCCAGACGTACATTATTGCTGAGGACAAGGACGGCTTGATTCTCATCGACAAGCATGCCGCGCATGAACGTATTCTGTTTAACAAGCTGCGTGCGGAGACCGATATGCCGCAGCAGCAGCTTCTCACGCCTGTAATTGTAGAGCTGACCGGCGAGGAAGCCGCCGCTGTGCAGTCGCAGATCGAGGACATCCGTCAGGCAGGCTTTGCCATCGACAGCTTTGGCGAGAACAGCTTTGCCGTACGCAGCGTGCCCGCTTATCTGGATAGCGGCGATGTGCAGAGCGTCATCAGTGAATTGGCCGAAAAGGCGATGAACAGCCGTACCACCGTGCCGGATCGTCTGGACGATTTAATTCATACGGTAGCATGCAAGGCGGCTATCAAGGCAGGCAAACCGACCACGATGACCGAGCTGCAGGACCTGTGCGAGCGGGTGCTGAGCGATGACAACGTGCGTTCCTGCCCGCATGGCAGGCCGACGACCGTTCGTCTGACCAAATATGAGCTTGACAAGATGTTCAAGCGTGTAAATCAATAAAAAGTGAGGAAACAGCATGGAAAACCGTTTGATCTGCATCTGCGGACCGACTGCCAGCGGCAAAACCGCCTTATCGGTCGCATTGGCGCAACAACTGCATACCGAGATCATTTCTGCGGATTCCATGCAGCTTTATCGTGAAATGGATATCGGCACCGCCAAGCCGGATATGAGGGAACGACAGGACGTACCGCACCATCTGTTCGATGTATGCGAGCCCGGCGAAACGTTCTCAGTGGCGCGGTATGTCGAACTGGCAGACGCTGCTGCGCAGAATATTCTGTCGCGCGGGATGACACCGATCGTTGTCGGCGGCACAGGATTGTACATGGACGCATTCATCGAGTGCAGCGTATTCTCCGGCGACGAGACCGACCTGACCGTGCGTGAGAAATATCAGCGCATGGCCGCCGAGCAGGGCAATCAGGCGGTACATGACTGTCTGGCTAAGGTGGATCCGACCGGAGCGGAACGTCTGCACCCGAACAATCTCAAGCGCGTCATTCGTGCTCTTGAGGTGTATGAGCAGACCGGTATGACGATCGACGAATTTAATCGCAGGAACAAGCGCCCGGAGCCAAAGTATGATGCGCTCAAGATCGGTGTTTGCCCGTCTGACCGTGAAATTCTGTATGACCGCATCAACCGCAGAGTGGATCTTATGATGGAAAACGGTCTGCTGGAGGAGACGAAACGGCTGGTGGAGCGCGGTCTGCTGACCGGCACTGCTGCGCAGGCTATCGGCTACAAAGAGCTGCTCGGCTATCTGAGCGGCGAGCAAACATTGGAAGAATGTACCGAATTGCTCAAACGGCGCAGCAGAAATTATGCAAAACGTCAGCTTACCTGGCTGAAAAGGGATGACAGCATCCACTGGATATATTATAATAGTGGAGAAGAACTTCCTTTCGTCTTACAGGAAACGACAAAATATCTTCAAAACCACGGTGTACAATGATACCATAAATTGTAATTTCAACTGGAGGAATCATTGTGCGAAACGAAATCAACTTACAGGACAGAATGCTCAGTGCACTGCGTCAGCAGGCGCAGAACATCACCGTATTTTTAACGAACGGGTTTCAGATGCGCGGTATTGTCCGCGGATTCGACAGCTTCGTTGTGATTTTGGAGAGCGACGGAAAACAGCAAATGATCTATAAGCACGCAATCTCTACTCTGATCCCACAGCATAGAGTCGATCTCCATGCACCGAGAGGGGAGCGTGCGGAACAGTGAACATATACGAGGTCTTTACATGGGACAACAGACAAAAAGCACAAAATCCAAGCCGCGAAAACGGCGGAATGACGGCGGAAACCGCGTTGTATTTATCATTGCGGCGGTGCTGATGGTGATTTATCTGGGCGGCCGTCTTTCTAACGCTTTTTCGGCTGCACCGGAGACCACACCGGCTCTGCATGTCACAGTTAATGACAGCTTTACGAGCGATGGCTGGTTCTTCCGCGATGAAGAACCGATCGACAATGCCACGGGAAGCTCGGTCAAGCACATCGTGTACAGCGGTGAACGCGTACAGCAGGACGCACCGCTGGCGATCATCTATTCCGATCAGGAATCTATGGACCTGAGCCGACAGCTCGATCCGCTGGAGGAACGTATTTCTCTTCTGGATACGGCGCTGCAGTCCGCATCGGACAGCTCAAACATCGCAAAGCTGGATCAGGTCATCACGCTGACGATCGAGCAGCTGGCCGAGCAGGTGAAGGAAGGCAGCGGTTCTTCGGTCGCATCCGCCGCAAGTTCGCTGCGCACGCTGTCGCTGCGCCGAGAGGCAGGCAATGTGGATACCAACGAGGTATCTGCCGAACGTGACGCTTTGGTTTCTGAGCAGTCCTCGCTTGAGCATCAGCTTACCGGCCGGACCACGGAACTTACTGCATCTTCGTCCGGATATTTCTCCGAGGTAGTGGATGGATACGAGAGTATTCTCACACCATCCTCACTGGATGAGATGACCGTGGAGCAGTTTGACAAGACCGTTGCGCAGCAGCCGTCTGCTGAGAACAGCAATTCGCTCGGCAAGATTGTCAAGGGATTCAACTGGTATCTTGCAGCTAAGATTCCGGCCGAGCAGGCTGAGCGTCTGCAGGTCGGTCAGGAGTTGACGGTAAACTTTACACAGGCTTCGATGGAATCCAAAGTAACCGTACATTCCATCAACCATCAAGGTGACAGCGATACAGCTCTGCTGGTGATGGAAGGCACAGAATTCAGCAGTGAAATGGTTTCCATGCGCGAACAGCCAATCGAAATTATCATTGCGACCTACACCGGACTCAAGGTGCCGAAGAGTGCCGTCCGCGTGCAGGAACAAACAGACAGCGACGGAAAGACCACGCAAATCCCCGGCGTGTTCATCCTGAGCGGCTCGATACAGAAATTCAAAATGATTAACGAGCTGTTTGAGGCGGACGATTATTATGTCGTCAAACAGAGTGCGACCGACTCCGATATGCTGGTCGAGCGAGACCAGGTTATCGTTCAAGGTAAAAATCTGCAAAATAATATGGTGGTGAAAACATGACGGAGCAAGAAAAGAAAGAACTGCAGGAACGCGTAAAATCTGTGATCGAGCGCGTCAACAATGCCGCCGTGCAGGCAGGGCGCGATCCCAGTGAAATTACGCTGGTGGCTGCGACCAAAATGAATAACGCCGAGCGCGTGCAGGCAGCCATCGAAGCAGGCATCCGCGTGTGCGGCGAAAACCGTGTGCAGGAGCTGCAGGAAAAGTATGAACAGGACGCCTACGATGGCGCAGACCTTCAGTTTATCGGCACGCTTCAGACCAACAAGGTCAAGTACCTGATCGGCAAGGTTTCGCTGATTCAGTCAGTCGGCTCGGTTCATCTCGGCGAGGCTATCGCCAAGGAAGCCGAGAAGCGCGGTGTTTGTCAGGATATTCTTCTGGAGGTAAATATCGGCAGAGAAGCCGCGAAAAGCGGTCTTCCGCCCGAAGAACTGCACGATGCGATCGTGAAATTGAGCGCAAAAAAGTCACTTCATATCCGCGGATTGATGGCAATTCCTCCCGTTGCAGATGAAAAAACAAAAAATTCAAACTACTTTACCGAAATGCGTCAAGTATTTATTGACATTTTGACGAAAAAATACGATAATGTAGATATGGATTATTTGTCTATGGGAATGACGAATGATTTTGAAACGGCGATTGCGTGCGGAGCGAACATGGTTCGCGTGGGCACGGCGATCTTTGGCAAACGGCCGTATCAGATCGTTTCGCCTTAAAACATAAGGAGGAACTTGGCATGGGTTCGATCAAAGGCTTTATTGATTGGGTAAAGGGCAGTGAGTTGGAGGACGACTACGAAGACGAGATGCCCCGTCAGAGAAACGAAGAACCTGCGATGGATAGCGAGCCATCATCTTACAATAGAAGATCCTATGACCGTTCGTACGACAGTGATGCACAGGACGCGCCTCAGGTGCGCCGTCACGATCGCAGCGATAAGGTTGTAAACATCAATACTACTACACAGCTGGCTGTGGTTCTGGTCAAGCCGGATCGCTTTGAGGCGGCTGCAGAGATTGCAGATCATCTCAAGGACAAGCGTACGGTTGTCCTCAATCTGGAGCAGACCAACAAGGATATTGCCCGTCGCCTGGTGGACTTTCTCAGCGGTGTTGCATATGCAAACGAAGGCAAGATCAAGAAGGTTGCAAACAGCACCTATATTATCACACCCTACAATGTTGATATTATGGGCGATCTGATCGATGAACTGGAAAACAGCGGTATGTATTTCTAAGCGCAGATCGTGAGTACTATCGTGAACAGCTTGGTAATATATTTCGTAGGCAGCTTATTGCGCATTCTGCAGTTTATGTTTTTTGCACGGGCAATCATGAGTTGGTTCGTACAGGGCAGCGACTCGAAAATCTACGAGTTTCTGTGTCTTGTTACCGAGCCGCTCATTCAACCTTTTCGCAGTCTGCTGAGCCGCGTGAGTGCACTGCGGAATTGTCCGTTTGATTTTGCGTTTATGCTGGCATTTTTTGTTCTGATTGTTTTAGAACAAATGGTATATATGCTTTAAGCCTGCCGGACAAACGGCGCTGATTTTGGTCGGGCGCAGCCCGACCATTTTTCCGTGTCAGTACGGCAAATGATATAAAGACGGAGGAAAAACATATGACGGTGCAGGAAATACAAGAAATCGGCTTTGAAAAAGCAGTTTTCGGCGGATATGACATGAAGTCTGTCGATACTTTTCTCGAGCGTGTTGCAGAGGAATTTGCAGCGATGCAGAAGGAAAACGCTGCTATGAAGGCAAAAATGAAGGTGCTGGTCGATAAAATTGAAGAATACCGCGGTGTTGAAGAAGGAATGCACCGTACCCTACTGACCGCTCAGTCGATTGCACAGGAGACAATCGACAAGGCAAAGAAGGAAGCAGAGGAGATCATTGCTTCTGCGAAGGATGAAACCGCAAACAAGGTGAAAGACACCCAGGCGGAAATCAACACCGAGGAACAGAAACTGGAGACTGCCCGCAAGAACACTGCTGAGTTCATCGCTCATGTAGCAAAGCTGTATCAGTCGCAGGCAAGAGCACTGGCAGAGTTGGCGAAGGGCGAAAACCTCGCTCCGGTACAGCAGACTGAAGATGCAAAGAACACAAATGCGACTGGGAAGGGCGATGCACCAGTTGAAGATGCAACGCGTAAATTTGACTTCGGCGAACTGCAGTTTGGCACTGAATACGACCCGAAGGATGTTAAGTAAATAAGCGAAAGGACTGAACACTGCACAATGCAGCAGGATTACAACAATACGATCAATTTGCCCAAAACCGAATTCCCGATGCGTGCCGGTCTGCCGAAGCGCGAGCCGGGTTTTCTGGAAAACTGGGAGAAGAACGACCTCTACCATGAACTGATGAAGAAGAACGAAGGCAAGCCGCTTTTCGTTCTGCACGACGGCCCTCCGTATGCAAACGGCAATCTGCATATGGGTCATGCACTGAATAAGATCCTCAAGGATTTTATTCTGCGTTCGCGCAATATGATGGGTTATCAGGCTCCGTACATTCCGGGCTGGGATACCCATGGTCTTCCGATTGAGCGTCAGGCAATCAAGGCTTACGGCATGGATCGCAGCAAGGTTTCCACTGCGGAGTTCCGCTCCAAGTGTGAAGAGTTCGCACACAATCATGTCAATACCCAGCGTACCCAGTTTAAGCGTCTGGGCATTATCGGCGACTGGGATCGTCCGTACCTGACCCTGACCCATGATTACGAGGCTGCTCAGATTGAGATTTTCGGCGAGATGGCTAAGAAGGGTTACATCTACAAGGGTCAGAAGCCGGTTTACTGGTGCCCGCACGACGAGACCGCACTGGCTGAGGCAGAGATTGAGTACAAGGATGTTCCGTGTAAGTCTATCTTTGTAAAGTTCGCTGTAACCGATGACAAGGGTGTTATCACCAAACTGCTTGGTACCAAAGAGAACGTATATTTCGTAATTTGGACCACCACTACCTGGACCATTCCGGGCAACCTTGCAATTTCTCTGAACCCAAACTTCGAGTATGATTTCGTTAAGGTCCCGAACGGCGAGGTTTATGTTCTGGCTAAGGAACTGGTTGCTTCTGTTATGAAGACTGCCGGTATTGACAGCTGGGAAGTTCTCGCAACCGTTCTTGGCTCTGATCTGGAGCTGATCAAGACCAAGCACCCGCTGTTCGACCGTGATTCTCTGGTTATCACCGGTGACCATGTAACGCTCGATGCCGGTACCGGCTGTGTTCATACCGCTCCGGGCTTCGGTGCTGATGACTTTATCGTTTGCCAGAGGTACAACATCCCGATCATCGTTCCGGTTGACGGCAAGGGACGCCATACCGCTGAATCCGGCAAGTACGAGGGTATGTTCGTGGATGATTCCAACGAGGTTATCCTCAAGGATCTGGATGACTGCGGTGCACTTCTCGCAACAGAGGACATCGTGCACAGCTATCCGCATTGCTGGCGCTGCAAAAATCCGATCATCTTCCGCACTACTGAGCAGTGGTTCTGCTCTGTTGATGCGCTCAAGGATGACGCAGTCAAGGCTTGTGAGGACATCAAGTGGATTCCCGGCTGGGGTCAGGAGCGCATGACCTCCATGATCCGTGAGCGTTCTGACTGGTGTATTTCCCGTCAGCGTGTTTGGGGTGTTCCGATTCCGATCTTCACCTGCAAGAAGTGTGGCAAGCCGCTGGTAAATGAGCAGACGATTAAGACCGTTGCTGATCTGTTCCGTGAAAAGGGCTCCAACGCATGGTTCGACATGACGGCTGCTGAGATTCTGCCGGCAGGCACCAAATGTGAGTGCGGCTGCAGCGAATTTGACAAGGAAACCGATACCATGGATGTATGGTTCGATTCCGGTTCCTCTTGGCGCGCTGTTATCGAGAACCGCGAAGGCCAGAAGACCCCGGTTGACGTATATCTGGAAGGCAACGACCAGTATCGCGGCTGGTTCCAGTCCTCGATGCTGACCTCTATCGCTACACAGGGCAAGGCTCCGTACAAGACGGTTATCACCCACGGTATGATTGTTGATGAGGAGCGCCAGAAGATGTCCAAGTCTCTGGGCAATGGTATTGCTCCGGAGGATATCCTCAAGCAGTATGGCGCAGACGTAATGCGTCTGTGGGTTGCTTCTTCTGACTACCGTCAGGATATGCGTATTTCCAAGGACATGCTCAAGCATCTGTCGCAGAACTACCTTAAGATCCGTAACACGGCTCGCTACATTCTGGGCAACCTGTTTGACTTTGATCCTAAGACCAACGCTGTTGCATACGCAGATATGCCGGAGCTGGATAAGTGGGCACTGATGAAGCTGAACGACCTTGCTGCAAAGGTTCGTGAGGGATATGATAGCTACGAATTCCACACCGTATTCCATGCAATTCATAATTTCTGTGTTGTTGATATGTCCAACTTCTACCTCGATGTGATCAAGGATCGTCTGTACTGCGATGAGACCGATGGTCTGAGCCGCCGCTCTGCACAGACTACGATCTATCGTATCCTGAGTGCGCTGGTTCGCATGCTGTCTCCGATTCTGTGCTTTACCGCAGACGAAATCTGGCAGGCTATGCCGCACGCTGCTGAGGATGATGCTCGCAACGTAGCATATAACGAGATGCCGCAGGCTGACGAGGCTTTGTCCTTCAGCGATGAGGATCGTGCTAAGTGGGACAAGCTGACCGCATTCCGCGATGACGTAAACAAGGCGCTCGAGGGTGCGCGTACTGCTAAGACCATCGGCAAGCCGTTGGAAGCATGCGTTACTGTTTACGCTGACGCTGAGCAGGCTGCATTCCTGAACGGCTGTGGTCAGGATCTGGCTGATCTGTGCATCGTTTCCGAACTTGATGTCGTTGCCGGTGACGGCGAGGGCGCTGTAAGCGAGAATCTGCCGGGTCTGAAGATTGCTGTTGCCCGCGCAGCAGGTGAGAAGTGCCTGCGCTGCTGGAAGCAGGCTAAGACCGTTGGTTCTGATGCAAAGCATCCGGGTCTGTGTGCTCGCTGTGCCAAGGTTGTAGGCTAAAAGAAGAATCCAAGGGGGAGCAGAGCAATTCTGTTCCTCCTTTTTGTTTTGGAGGTAGAAAATGCCGATTTATATTTGTGCAATCTTGCTGATGATCGCGGCAGATCAGGCAGTGAAATACTGGGCGTTTACATCCCTGCAGGCACAGCAGACCATTCCGTTGATCAATGGTGTGTTTCACTTGACCTATATTGAGAACCGCGGTGCAGCATTCAGCCTGTTCGCGCAGTTTGATTCACGTTGGATTTTTGTTGTATTGGCCATTGTGATTACAGTTGCCATTTTCACAGCGATTTACAGGAATATGCTGCAGACTCAGCTTGGCTGCTGGTCGCTGATTCTGGTAGCGGCAGGTGCACTCGGCAACGCCATTGATCGTGTAGCACGCGGTTTTGTTGTCGATATGTTTGACTTCCGTCTGATTCATTTCCCGGTATTTAATGTGGCAGATATCTTCATTTGTGTAGGTGGCGTACTGTTTGTGCTATATTTTATGTTTCAGCACAAGGAGACAAGCGAAGCGGAGAAGTAACCATGAGTGAATTACAATTTACAGTTTCGGCAGAGCAATCCGGCAAGCGTATCGACAGCTGGCTGGCAGAGCAGATTGAAGGACTGACTCGCTCTGCGGCGCAGAATCTTCTGTCGGAGCAGGCGGTAAGCTGTAACGGTCAGCCGCTCAAGAAAAATTACAAGCTGGTCGGCGGCGAGGCGGTTACGGTTCAACTTCCGGAGTTAAAGGAAGTTGATCTCAAGCCGGAGAATATTCCGCTGGATATCGTTTATGAGGATGCGGATATTGTGGTGGTCAACAAGCCGCGCGGCATGGTTGTGCATCCTGCGGCTGGCAACTGGGATGGTACGTTGGTTAATGCATTGATGTACCACTGTGGTGACAGCCTGTCTGGTATTAACGGTGAACATCGACCGGGCATTGTGCATCGTATAGATAAGGATACCAGTGGTCTGCTCGTTGTGGCGAAAAATGACGCCGCACATCAGAGTCTGGCGGCTCAGATTGCGGCGCATACGGCATATCGCGGCTATGAAGCGATTGTGGTTGGTTCTGTTAAGGATGATACAGGAACGGTGGATAAGCCGATTGCCCGTCACAAGACTGATCGAAAAAAAATGGCAATCGTGGAAGGCGGACGGGAGGCAATCACGCATTATACTGTCATCAAACGGTATAACGGCTACACACATATGGCGTTTCAGCTCGAGACTGGACGTACGCACCAGATTCGTGTACATATGGCGTCTATTGGTCATCCGATTATCGGTGATCCGGTGTACGGACTGAAAAAAGACCGGTTTTCCAATATCGGCGGTCAATGTCTGCATGCAGCGAAGCTGACGCTCACGCACCCGAGAACAGGGGAGCGGATGGATTTTTTGGCATCGCTGCCACAATATTTTACTGAAGTTCTTGATAAATTGGAGCGTATGCAATGAAAAAGTTTAAGGGTATGCTGTTGGCCTGCGATATGGATGGTACGCTGCTCGATGATTCAAAGCAAATTCCGGAAGAAAATCTGCGCGCATTACAATATTTTACGAAAAAGGGAGGACGGCTGTCGCTTGCGACCGGCCGTTCTCCTCATGCTATTGGCACATATATAGCTCAGTTGCCGGTCAATGCGCCATACAGTGTGATGAATGGTTCATTGATTTGCGATGAAAATCGCCAGATTTTGCATTGCTCCGGTATGCCGTACGAGACGAAGGAAATGATTGAGTATGTATTGTTAAATAATTCACAATTTGGATGCGAGATTTTTACCGCCGAAACAGCGCTGATTCGTCAAATGAGCGATCACACGCTGCAGCACATGCGCAAGCTGCATTTAGATTATCAGATGCTTTCTAATGAGCAGTTTGCAAAAAGCGCAACTGCGGATTGGTGTACGGTCAATTTTACCGGTGAACCAGCACCGATCACCGCACTGACGCAGGATTTACTGATTCGGTATCCGCATGTATTTGATGTGACATCCAGCATGCCGACATTCTGTGAAATCACAGCCGCTGGTGTGAATAAGGGTTCGGCTCTACGAAGTATTGTTGAATACTTACCGGATGTTGAACGTGTGTTTGCTATTGGCGACAGCTACAATGATGAATCCATGCTGCACGAAGCTCAGATTTCGTTTGCACCAGCCAATGCAGAGCCGGAAGTGCTGCGAAATGTAAATGTGATGGTAAGTTCTAATAATGATCGTGCTGTGGCTGATATGATAGAGTATCTGGAGAAAATAGGATGAAAACAGTTAATTACTAATTGTTATTAGATAGATGGTTTGCTAATTATACAAAATCTTTATTTTGTATAATTAGATTCCTATGTCTAAATTAGATTTTACACTACGAATGTCTACCTCGTCAACTGTTTTATACGGGTCATCGCTACGACATACTAGCCAATCACAAGTTATACCAAAAATGTACCCCAAATTCAACAGGACGCTGGACGAAAATAATGTTTCGCCACGTTCCCAGCGATAGACCGTATCACGGCAGATACCGAGCGCCGAAGCAATTTTAAGCGTTGAAACACCGGAACGTCGCCTTGCTTCACGAATACGATTAGGATTTCTTCTCTTTCTGCGGCACATAGACCAGAATATTCCGCATGAAATGCACCTTGCAGCGCTGCCATGAGGCGTCGGGAAAGGATTCACGAATTGCCGAAACCAGTTCGGCGTGTGCATCTGAAATGATAAGCCTGGGCGTGGACAGACTACGGTCCTCCAGATTCTGAAACAGCACTTCATAGGAGCTCCCGGATTCTTCGGCCATAGATTCAACGGCAATGATATCCCTATGACCGTTTTCATCCACACCGCACACGATAAGTACCACCATGCTGACAATGCGCTGACTTTTCTCTGCTCCTAGCTGCTGGTCCACCTCGACCTCCATGAGCTCTGTGCACAGCCATTCCAGCATACTCAGCATCGGATCCGGCTCCGTCACACATTTCCGTCACACATTGCAGTAGCAATGGAGTCCTAAGGACCTGTCTATTTTCTGTTGTATATGTGATAGAAACCTAGTTGCCGCTTAATGGGCAACTGGGTTTTTCGACAGACTGTAAGCGGCTCATACAGAGCCGCTTATTTTAGTTATCCTGCATTCTTCAACCGAAACTGCTCAACCATCCGAATGAAATGCTGATGCACCGTCAAATCCTTATCTAATTCCGGATGAAATGCGGTCACGAGCATATTATCCTGCTGCGCGGCAACAATATTACTGTCAACAATGGATAGCACCTCGACATTATTTCCTACGCTCTCAATATATGGTGCGCGAATGAATGTCATCGGTATTCTCTCGCTACCGCCAAACCGATCATCCGTGAAAAAACTGCCAAGCTGTCTGCCATAGGCATTACGTTTTACACGAATATCCATCACACTGAAGCATGGTATGCCGCCATCAATCTGCTTAGCCAACAGAATCAGACCGGCACAGGTTCCGAATACAGGAAGTCTGTTTTGAATCTGTTCACGCAGCGTATCATACAAATCCAGCTCGCGCAAGAGTTTATTCATTACTGTGCTTTCCCCACCCGGAATAATCAAACCATTCATCGGCTGATCCAAATCGCGCTTCTGACGAATTTCGAAGTGCGATACACCGAGTTTATCCAGCACTGCGGCATGCTCTGCAAAGGCGCCCTGCAGCGCCAGAATTCCAACTGCCATTTTACTTGCCTCGCTCTGCCATCAGCAATGCGATTTCGCTCTCGTTAATGCCAACCATTGCTTCACCCAGATCGGTAGACAGTTCTGCGATCAGCTTTGCATCGGTGTAGTTAGTAACCGCCTTTACGATTGCTGCAGCACGCTTTGCCGGATCGCCAGACTTGAAGATGCCCGAACCAACGAATACGCCTTCTGCGCCGAGCTGCATCATCAGTGCTGCGTCCGCCGGAGTTGCAACACCACCCGCCGCAAAGTTTACGACCGGCAGTCGGCCATTTTCATGCACACTTCTGAGCAGTTCAACCGGAACCTGCAGTTGCTTTGCGGCCTCAAACAACTCATCCTCACGCAGATTCTGCACACGGCGAATCTCTGCGTTCATAGCGCGCATGTGACGAACCGCTTGTACAACATCACCGGTGCCCGGCTCACCCTTGGTACGGATCATTGCAGCGCCTTCAGCGATGCGGCGCAGAGCTTCACCCAGATCACGCGCACCGCATACAAACGGAACCTTGAACTGTGTCTTATCAATGTGGTATACATCGTCCGCCGGAGACAGCACTTCACTCTCGTCGATATAGTCGATCTCGATTGCCTCCAACACCTGTGCCTCAACAAAGTGACCGATACGGCACTTTGCCATAACTGGAATGGAAACCGCTTCCTGAATACCGCGAATCATCTTCGGGTCGCTCATGCGGGAAACGCCGCCTGCTGCACGGATGTCAGCCGGAATGCGCTCCAGCGCCATAACTGCACATGCGCCCGCTGCTTCGGCAATCTTCGCCTGCTCCGGTGTGGTTACGTCCATAATGACGCCGCCCTTCAGCATCTGGGCCAGCTCCTTGTTCAGCTTATATTGTACGCTCATGTCGTTCAGACTCCTTTGTTGTTTGGTGTATGAACGCATTATACGCCTAATCTGAATATGTTAAAATACTCAGATTGCAATTATTTTGTAATGCCAGTTTGCAAGAGATAAAGAAAAGCACGATTTCTGTTCTAAAACAAAAGCCGTGCTTTATACTGCTTATCAGCTGTTATATGCTGTATTTTCCTCATCAGTTACCGCGTCTGATGTATTTGGTGTGGCATTCAGATAAACTGTTGCACCTTCATCGATGCCCCAGAAAATTTCGGTATTGTTCGCATCTGAAACGCCGGTTTCCACCGCTACCAGCTGATAACCTTCGGGTGCTTCCATGCCGTCCGGAATCGGCAGTGTATCATCGAACGGAATTTCGTTGCCGTCCTTGTCGATGAGCGTTTTGGTGAATACACCCGTACTGCCATCCGCCGTGTGAACGATAGCGGAAGTCGGTACCATCAGGCAGCTGTCCGATTCGGCAACTGCAATTTTGTAATCGACCATCATGCCGCTGGAAATCGCCTGACCTTCGATAGAATCAACCGTGATAATTGCCTTAAAAGTCGTCAGACTGCCCTGACTGCCCGTGTTCTGACTCGGCTCCGGCGAAACCGAGTCAACCACACCGGTGAGCGGCAGCTCGGAACCATCCATTGTGTACATGTTCATTGTCACCGTCTGACCAGGCTCGACAGACTGCACTTCATCTGTCGTCAGCTCGGCCGTAACAACGGTATCGTTCAGGTCGGAAACAACAACCAGAGGCTCGGTACCATCGGTCTCCTCCCCTTCTTCTGCGTTCAGTGAGGTGACAACGCCGTCAATTGAAGCCGTCATCGTAGCATCCAGAATCTCCTGCTGCAGCTTGAGAATGCGCGTCTGAATTTCGCTCACCTTGGCCTGTGCGGCTGCAGCCGTGCTCTGTGCAGCCGTGAGACTGTTTCGCGCGTCCGAAGTATCCGGCGCTGCAACATTGGAAATTGACATAATGGCTGCACTGCTGCTGTATGTGCGGTTCGAGCCGTTATAGGCCGTGATTTCACCGCTGATCGGTGCCGTGATAATCTGCTCCTTGCTGTAGTCCAACGTGCCCGAACCGGAAGAGAAAATCGTGCCGGCGCTGTCGCTGTTGATCGTTGCGGTAGCACTCGTTCCCTGCGCCAGTGAACCGGAGGGATTCTGCACGGTTAATACGACAAGGAACGTACCTTTGCCGGAAGTGGAATCAATCGACGAAACCACAGCGGAAACCTGTCCGGCAGAGGTAGAGATCGTAGCCGTCTGACCGGCCTTGATATCTTTGGCATATTCCGAACTAAACTGTACAGCAAGCTGCATCTGGCTGTCGTTGACCATACGGCCGATGGTCTGTCCTGCACTTACCTTCTGCCCTACCGCAAATGTGCTTGATGCGATAAACTTGCCGCTGAACGGTGCCGTAGCGCTGCTGTGGGTGTACTGGCTCTGTGCCGAGGCAATGCGGCTCTGTGCCTGCGTGATCGCTGCCTGTGCGTTGGTCAACTCACTCTGCGCGGCCGTGAATTCGGCCTGTGCCGCTGTCAGCTGTTCGCGGATTCCGGTCGGATCGACAACGACCAGCGGATCACCGGCATGCACCTCATCTCCCTCGGAAACCAGCACCTGAGAGATTTTGCCCTCAAGTCCCAGGCCAAGTTCTTCCGTGTTGCGTGCAGCTGTTTCGCCGCTGCCCTCGATATAAGTGCCAATATCGCCATAGGTAACGACCGCAGTCGTCGGAACTGTGTCCTCCATGCCGGTATTGCGCGACTGAATAACAGCAAATACCGAACCGCCGACCAGCAGAATAATCAATCCTGCTGCAATGATAACGCGGACGCACTTGCTTCGATTAAATCTTTTGCGAAAGGATTCAGCTAGCTGCTCTGCCTTCTCGTTTTTTTCGTCAGCATCAGCTTTTTCGGATGCTTCTTCCAGTGCAGTATTGTCCTCCGTCTGAACGATCTTGTCAGCAGTGTTTTCTGACATCGACGGAAGCGTCTGTGTCTGCTCAAGCTCCTGTTCATGCTTGTGTTTGCCGAAGAACTTCTTCTTGTTCTGGCTCATATTTTGATGTTCCTTTCTATGCGCTGTTCCTGTAAAACAGAGCCGTGCCCGATCTTGAAAGTTATCTCTCGATCAGAGCCTGTAAAAAGTCATGTACTTTTGCGGGCAGTTCTTCCAGCGAACCGTCGTTGAGGAATTCCGCATCATAGGCGTACGCTGCAACGCCGTCATCCGAGCGGTTGCCAAGCTGTCCGCGTGCCTGCTCAAGTGTCGGTCGACGCACGAGAATGGTCTTGCAGTTTACGCCTGCCGCCTGACGGAAGCGCTCGATCTCCTCCGGCTCTCGGATATGGACGAACAGCAGTTCTGCATCATTTTCAGCAAATATCTGCAGCTGTTCTGTGCAGTAGCGGAACGGAAGGTCGTTGAATTCTGTGCAGTCTGCCTTCAGCTGCGAAAGAAAACGGCGTGCCGCCGGTGTTTTGGTGCCGTCCCATCCGGCGGCTTTGGCCACCTGCAAAATGGGTGTGATGGACGAAATGTTCTGCACCTTCCAGCTTTGCGCGGCAGCACTGCATACGGTATCCTTGCCGACACCGCCGCTGCCGTTTATGATAAACACTTGTTTGGTCAAGTAAAAGTCTCCTTCAAATGCGCATTTCTATACACTATACATTTTAGCACAGCAAATCGACCTTTACAAGCGGACAGTCTTTACAATTCTGTTAAAAAAGCGTGCCTGTTTTTGGCAGGCACGCCTGATTTCACAGGATGATGCAGATGAGTCCTCCTGCGCTTTCGTTGATGATCTTTTCCAGTGTTTCACGGATTTTACCGCGAGCATCATCCGGCATACGGCTCAATTTGTGCGACAATTCCTCACGCACGAGTTCATTGAGCGACTTTCCGAAAATATTGGTCTCCCAAATCTTCTCCGGCTGTTCCTCAAACTCGCTGAGCAGATAGTGTACCAGTTCTTCCGACTGCTTTTCCGTGCCGACGATCGGATTGACCTCGGCTTTGATGTTGGCCCGCATCATATGGATGGATGGTGCAGAAGCCCGCAGACGCACGCCATACCGCCCTCCCTGCCGAACGATTTCCGGTTCCTCGAGCGACAACTCCTCCACCGACGGCATCACAATGCCGTAACCGGTCTGATATACCTGATCGAGCGCACCATGCAGCCGTTCGTACTGCTGTTTCACTGCAGCGAAATCCTCAAGCACATGAATCAAATCTGCGTCATCCCGCACCTGAATGCCGGTCTGCTCGCCGACAATGCCATAGAATACGGTTTCCGGTACGTCCACATGCACGACCGCCGAGCCGCTGCCGAGCGCCATATTGTCCACACTCGCCCGCTCGACGTATTCGTTCTCTTCGAGGGTACGGCATAGCTTCTGTACATCGCGCATTTTTTCTCCGCCCTCGGTGGCTGTGCGGATGCACTGGTAAATGCTGTTCTGCACCGGATGATACAGCGGCAGAGTACCGATATAACGTGGAAGGACAAAACCAATCTCGCAGACCGGAAATTCATACAGCACCTGCTGCAGAATATCTGCAATGCCGCTCTCATCCAGTTCAAGACAGTTCACCGTAATCGGTGCAATCCCGTACTGCGACTGCAGCTCGGCGCATACACACTGTGCTGCTTCGCCGTTCGGCTCTGACGAGTTTACCAGCACGAGAAACGGCTTGCCGAGTGACTGCAGTTCCTCGATTACGCGTTTTTCTGCCGGTATATAGGCTTCACGCGGCAGATCGGTAAAGCTGCCATCGGTCGTCACCACCAGTCCGATGGTAGAGTGTTCACCGATAACCTTGTGTGTGCCAATCTCTGCCGCTTCGGCCAGTGTCATGGGTTCCTCCTGCCACGGTGTAGATACCATGCGCGGTGTATCTCCCTCCATGCCGCCGAGTGCGCCCTCTACCAGATAGCCTACGCAGTCCACCAGCCGTACCCGGCATGCGCCGCCTTCCGGCAGAGCGATCTCCGCCGCTTCTTCCGGCACAAATTTGGGTTCGGCAGTCATAATTGTCCGTCCGGTGCCGGACTGCGGCAATTCATCCCGTGCGCGCTCCCGCTTGTAGGGATTCTCCATATCGGGCAGCACCATAGTCTCCATGAACCGCTTGATAAATGTGGATTTGCCCGTACGAACCGGACCGACAACACCAATATAAATATCACCGCCGGTACGGCTGCTGATTTGATCGTAAATCTGGTTTTCCATTCTCTTCCCGCCTTTCAGTCCTGAATCGGAATCAGCAGCATGGCATTCTGCACATACTCTGCCTCTGCCGGCAAGTCGTTCGCGCAGCGGATCGCCTGCTCGGTCGTATCGCAGTTTTTGGCAATGTCCCATAGCCGTTCTTCGCCGGTGATTTGCCTGAGCACCAGCGTTACGCCGTTATGTCTGCTCTCCTTTGGCTTGATCTCCAGCGCAGAGATATAGCAGAACGTCACGCGCTCCTGTGTTGCAGCAGTGCCGTTTGCGTTGACAGTCAAAAGCAATCCGCGCTCACCCGCCGCTGTGGCGCGTGCTGAAAGTGTAAGATCTTCCGGCTCTCCGACTTCACTATACGGCATGGTCAGCGGTACAATACGCTGCACTGCGCAAAGCTGCTGTTCATCACTCAAATACAGCACACGAACACCGGCTTTGACCTGCAGCTCGCTCTCCGATACGCGCTTTGCGCCGCAGCAGACCGCCTGCGCGGAAATCACATGAGAAACATGCTGTGCAGTCTGCAAAGTCTCACTGCCTTCGGCGGTAAACGGCTGCGCGGACGGCATATTCTGCAATACAGGATGTTCTGCCTGCGCAGCAAGTACCTTGCCGGGCAGATACATATCCTCGATGCAGCGCAGCTTACGCTCCTGCCGCAGCAGTACTATTGCTTGTGCGCTGATGGTGCAGGACAACATGCCATCGGATTCCAATCGGCAGTCTGCCTCGGATACGGTCATATGAACTGCGGTCAGGGCGCCTTCTTCTGCTTCCGGCAACTCGAGAATCTGCGTGAACGGCGTGCTGTTGTTCAGTACGCGCACAGCATCATCCTCCTGCATGGCAAGACAGTGCAGTATCGCTTCACCTTTCACGATGATTCTGCCATGCATGGCGCGGCACTCGGATACCTGCATCGTGCAGTCGGTGTGCAGAAGGGACAGCTCCGCTGCATCCGCAAGCTGTATGTCGTCCAGTATTGTCACCGGATAACTGCGCACCTGCTCCAGCAGCGTTATGCTCTGCAAATGGCTCAGGCATTCTATGCCGTCCAGTTCGACCGATTCTGTCACGTCGCACTCTGCTTTGCAGTAGCCTTCGGTTAAAAAGCAAAGCTGAACGCTGACGCATACCTTGCGGCTGTTCATAGCTTCGGCCTCTACCGCAGCAATGCGGCACACGGTGCTGCAGACAGATTCTGCCGAGACACCCTCGCATTCCTCAATATGCGCAAACGTGACCGGCACGGAGAGCCGACGCAGTTTACCGCCGTTTTCCGGTTCGTACAGTACAGTCGTCTGCACGGTGCCGGATACCAACAGGCGGCCATTCTGCGGAGTCTGGTCCTTGATGGTCGCCGTACCATACGCGCACACGATTCGTCCGATATCCGGAAATGTGTCCGGCACAATCGAATCCGCACTCTCTGTCGCCACAGAGATATGCGCTAATTTCTTTTCATAGTAGCAGATGCTTGTTTGATTCAGTTCCATTGATGCTGCCTCCTTTGGTTTCACCGCTGCTCCTGCATTACCATATGAAGCGCTTGTGTAAAATATGAGCAGATCGTTTTCGCTTTGCTGTCACATTTTCCATCCTCGCTGCTTATACTGGTAACAGGAGCGTGATGCGCTATGTTCTGCCGTGGTCAGGCGATCGGTCTTGCCGTATTTATGTTTGGAACAGGCTTGCTGCTGGGCAGTCTGCTCCCATCCTGTCTGCCGGTGTGGCTGATTGCACTGGCAGTGATCGCGGCAGGGCTGTTCCTGCTGCAGTGCTGAAGGAGGGTAAGGCATGATGAAGGTTGTTGTATGGAAAAGTCCCAAGTGCTTACGCGGGATCCTGTGCTGCCTGTTTCATGTAAACAGGGCATAAGAAAAAGCGCATTCGCAGATAAATCTCTGTGAATGCGCTTTTGGCTGTTTATGGAATTGTTACTTCTTTTCAGTCGTGCTGCCGAAGCCACCGGTGCGTTCACCGTCAGCCTCATCGTCCACGGTGATACCGAACGGCAGGAAAATACCCTGTGCAAAGCCGTCGCCTGCGGCAACCGAGAGGGTTTTGCCCTTGTGATCGTCGCTGGTCATCTTAATGAGAATGTGTCCTTCATTTTTAGCCTCAAAGTAGTCGCTGTCGATAATGCCAACCGTATTGTCAAGCTGCAGACGGTGACGGAAGCCCAGACCGGAACGCGGGTACAGGCTCAGCACCCAGCCGTCCTCGATCATAACGCGGATACCGGTCGGAATAAGGATGGTCTCATGCGGAACAAGCGTAAAGCTTTCCGGCGCAAAAAAATCATAGCCGGCAGAGCCTTTGGTCGCGCGGCGCGGCAGCCGGATGTTCTGATAGACCTTCTTGGCCTCATCCGCGCTGCGGCGGGTAGCCGCGCACCAGTCACGGACAAACTGTTCCTCGGATACCTTGAAAAACTGTGCGATCTGTTGCATAATTCAGCACTCCTTTTTACTTATCGTCATGCAGGACGATACTGTTAGCCGCAAGCGTGCGCGGAACATCGATCACGCGCTGGTTGGCACTGCCGCACCAGTGAAGCTGCGGATCGGCCTGCACCTGTACAAAACGACCGTCGATCAGCACGTCAATCTGATCGAGAAACGGCAGCCACTTGATTTCCTCCCAGCGATAGCCGGTGTACAGCCAGATGGTCTTGTCCGGAAACTTCTGCCGAATCTCGCGGCACAGCTCGCTGACCTCCTCACGGTTGCCGGGGAAAAGCGGATCGCCGCCGGAAAACGTAATGCCGGAGATATAGTCCTTGCCGAGCTCGGTGAACAGCTCATTCTTTGCTGCCTGATCAAACAGCAGACCGCCTTCCGCATCCCATGTGATGGGGTTGTGACAGCCGGGACAGGCATGTCCGCAGCCGGCCACCCACAGCACAACACGCAGGCCGTCGCCGTTGAGCATATCGTCCTTGGTTATATTGTGATACTGCATTCGTGTTACATACTCTTTCTTTCAGCAATTTCGGCCATCTTGGCATCGTTCAGGCGCGTATCGCCCTTCACGCGAGAGTAGGAAAGATAGCCGTTCATTCTCTCGATTTTGGTAAGGTTGCGGCTGCCGCACTTCGGGCAGACATCCATAGACAGCTCCTCATGACCGCAGTCATCGCAGTACGCGAGTGACAGATTGACACCCTCATAGAAGCCCTTTGCCATGGCGCGGCGCACCAGAGAGCGAATCGCCTCATGGTTGTAGTCAATCGGGTACTTGACATACTGGATCTTGCCGCCGTTGCACAGATTCCAGAAACGCCCCTCAAGATCCTGCTTCTGAATCGGTGTCAGGTCCTCGGTAACGTGGCAGTGGAAGCTGTTGGAGACATACGGACGATCGGAAACGCCCTCGATGATGCCGTATTTCTTGCGGAACTGCTCGACCTGCAAACCGCACAGACTCTCTGCCGGTGTACCGTAGATAGCATACAGATTGCCGTCCTCGTTCTTGAACTGCTCGACCTTATCGTTGATATACTGCAGTGTTTCGAGGGCAAACTGACCGTCCTCGGCAAGCGATTTACCGTTGTACAGTTCCTGCAGCTCGTTGAGTGCAGTAATGCCGAACGACGCAGTAGCGGTTTTCATGATCGGCTTAATCTTGTCCGACGGCTTGAGATGCCCGCCGTAGAAGCCGCCCTCGCAGTACGCCAACGGATTGGTAGATGCACGCATCTCCCCCAGGTATGCATAGGTGCGGATGTGCAGCTTGCGGATAAGCTCCAGATAGTAGTCCAGCACCTCGCGGAACGGACGGCTCTCCTGCTGTGCCTTAGCGTAGATCATCGGCAGGTGCAGCGATACCGCGCCAATGTTCCAGCGGCCGACAAATACCGGCTTGTCGCTCTCATCAGCGGGCTTCATGCCTCCGCGCTCGTACCACGGAGACAGGAACGCGCGGCAGCCCATCGGACTGATGATCGCGCCGTACTTCTTATACATGCTCGGCACATAGCCTTCACCGGTCAGCGACAGCCAGTCCGGATACATTGCACGGGACGAGCACAGGATACCGGCTTCAAATACATCCTCAAGCAGCTTGCCGGGACCGTGCAGGTTCTCATCGTACAGGAATACGATCTTCGGGAACAGGACCGGCTTTTTCTGGCCTTTTTTGCCCTGCCCCTTGCGGCGTACATTCAGCATGGTAATGGAGGCCAGCTTGGCAAAACGACCAGTGCCGGTTCCCATTGTCATGGTGATGAACGGATAGTCGCCGCGGCTGGATGCTACCGTGTTGAACTTGTACTCCCAGCCCTGGAAGCCCTGCTCAAAGTCGTTGAGAATGTCCGCCATAACTTCCTTCTCGACCGTATCAGCATCCAGTCCCAGACGAGTATACTTCTCGGTCAGCATTTTGTAGCTGCGCTCGGCATACGGCTCGAGCAGCAGATCGACCGACGGCACGGTAAAGCCGCCGTACTGCTGACTTGCAGCGGAAAGCACGATATCACCGATCACGTCAAATGCAACATTAAGTGTTTTTGGCTCGTTGTACCACAGATTGCCCATCTCAAAGCCGTCCTTGAGGACACTCGCTACATCAAACAGGCAGCAGTTCATGGTATCGCGGCGTGCCGACATATCGTGGACGTAAATGTAGCCGTCCCGACAGGCCTGCAGTTCCTCGGTGTTCATAAAGAACTTCTGGTACAGCTCCTTGTTGAGCTGATTGAAGATCAGGCTGCGCTTAGTGGAGACCAGCGCGGAATCCGTGTTGGAATTTTCCTTATCGCCGATATACATGATGGACTGGCTTTTCTGGTATACGCTGTCCAGCATGCCGACAAAATCCTGCTTATAGTTGCGGTAGTCGCGGTAGCTTTTGGCAACCTCCGGCTGCACCGACTCAAGTGCAGACTCAACGATGTTGTGCATTTGCCAGATCTGAATCTCGGTCATGTGATGGTCACGGATATAACCCTCGACATGATTGCAGATCGACTTCAACTCATCCTCTGTAAAGTTGTAGAGGACACGGTTTGCCGACTTATTAACGGCGATAACAACCTTCTGGATGTTAAACGGTTCTTTGGTGTGATCCTTTTTGACAACTCGAACCATGTGTTGTTCTTCCTCTCTAAATTTCATATGTTCATCATTATATCATATTGTCCGATAAAAAGCGAACAAAAAAGCACTGCTGTTTACAGGCAAAGCGTAAAAGTGCATACCCATATATCATGTGCCGCTATTGCATTGTACCATACAAGATATAGATTTGGAAGGATAAAATTCGACAAAAATATCATACATATTTTTGCGAAAATAATTCTTTGCATAAAATCGTCGGTTTTGCTTGCGGGTCTGCCGACTATCCTCTATAATAGATGTAGCGATCCTGACAGTAAGCCTCTGCGTCCGCAGATTCTGCATGAAAGGAGCCGTCCATATCGTATTGCAGCGTTTCCTGCACGGAAGCGCCGTTTATATCTGTATCGGACTGCGTCTTTCAGAGGACGCAGTTATTTTTTGTTCCGAGGTGTTTTTATGCAAACAAGAGTTGCCGTAATGGGAATCGTGGTAGAGAACACGGATTCTGTGGAACGGCTCAATACCCTGCTGCATGAGTACGGCAGCTATATCATCGGGCGCATGGGTATTCCCTATCGAGCGCGCAATATCAACATTGTGTCCATCGCCATTGATGCGCCGCAGGATGTGATTTCGGCTTTGTCCGGCAAAATCGGCAATCTGGACGGCATCAGCGTCAAGACCGCGTACTCCAATGTGCAGAGCGATGAATAAGGCGAAGCAGCTCATTGACCGGCTGGAAGCGCAGCACAGCCTGTCAATAGAGGAATACGAATATCTAATCGAAAACCAGAGCGATGAACTGGCAGCCTATGCCGCAGAGAAAGCGGTTGCCTTACGAAAACAGGTATATGGTACGGATGTGTACATTCGAGGACTGATCGAAATCGGCAATATCTGCCGCAACGACTGCTATTACTGCGGTATCCGGCGTTCCAATCCTGCGTGTGACCGCTATCGACTGAGCGAGGCGCAGATACTGGACTGTGCCCGGGAAGGCTATGTGCTCGGCTTCCGCACTTTTGTCATGCAGGGCGGCGAGGACAGCGCATTCTCAGTCGATGTGGTTTGCCATCTGGTACGACAGATCAAAGCCGAGTTTCCGGACTGTGCAGTAACGCTGTCGCTCGGAGAGTTCCCTCGTGAAGCCTATCAGGCGATGTTCGATGCTGGCGCGGACCGTTATCTGCTCCGTCACGAAACCGCCGATAAGGCACATTATGAAAAGCTGCATCCGGCGCAGATGTCGTTTGACAACCGTATGCGCTGCCTTCGTGATTTGAAAGACATCGGCTACCAGACCGGCTGCGGCTTTATGGTCGGCTCGCCGTATCAGACGGCACGAACACTCGCTGAGGACTTAAAGTTCATCGAAAAATTTCGGCCGGAGATGTGCGGTATCGGCCCGTTTATTCCGCAGAAGGACACACCGTTCCGCGATTTTCCGGCCGGAACGTGTGAGCAGACAGTGTATCTGCTGTCACTGCTGCGGCTGATCCAACCGAATTTGCTGCTGCCCGCTACAACGGCGCTCGGCACCATCCGGCCGGACGGCCGCGAGCGCGGACTGCAGGCTGGTGCAAACGTAGTGATGCCCAATCTGTCTCCGCTTGGGGTGCGAAAAAAATATGCACTGTACGACGGCAAACTATGTACCGGTGAGGAGGCTGCACAGTGCATCGGCTGCCTGTCGCGCCGTGTGGCATCGGTCGGCTGCCGGATTGTTACCGCACGCGGAGATATTATCCGATAAGTGATACATTTTAAGGGACTCTGACGGAAAGAGTAATCCTCTGACCGCAAGATAAGAAAGGAAAACGAAAAAATGGCTCAGTACAACCCGAAATCACTCCATGCAGAGGAGTTTATCAACCATGAGGAAATCCTTGAAACGCTGAAATACGCCGAGGAGAACAAACACAACATCGAGCTGATCGACAGCATTCTGGAAAAGGCCCGTCCGCAGAAAACGGCTACCGGCGTACACTGTGCCGGTCTGACGCATCGCGAAGCCTCCGTGCTGCTGGCCTGCGATATCCCCGAGAAGATCGAGGAGATGTATCAGCTGGCCGAGGAGATCAAGCTGGCGTTCTACGGCAACCGTATTGTTATGTTTGCACCGCTGTATCTGTCGAATTACTGCGTAAACGGCTGTGTTTACTGTCCGTATCACGCAAAAAACCGCCATATCACCCGCAAAAAGCTGACGCAGGAAGAGGTTGCCCGCGAGGTTATCGCACTGCAGGATATGGGGCACAAGCGCCTTGCCATCGAGGCCGGTGAGGACCCGGTCAACAACCCGATCGAGTACATTCTCGAGTGCATCAACACCATCTACTCCATTAAGCATAAAAACGGTGCAATTCGACGTGTCAACGTCAACATTGCGGCGACCACAGTCGAGAATTACCGCAAGCTGAAGGACGCCGGCATCGGCACTTACATTCTGTTTCAGGAGACCTACCACAAGCAGAGCTACCTCAAGCTGCATCCGGCAGGTCCGAAGCACGATTACGACTACCACACCGAAGCAATGGATCGCGCGATGGACGGCGGCATTGATGACGTTGGTCTGGGTGTTCTGTTCGGTCTGGAAATGTACAAGTACGAGTTTGCCGGTCTGCTCATGCACGCCGAGCATCTGGAGGCTGTACACGGCGTTGGCCCGCATACTATCAGCGTACCGCGTATCAAGCGCGCGGACGATATCGATCCGAACGTATTCGACAACGGCCTGAGCGACGAGCTGTTTGCAAAGGTTATCGCGTGCATCCGCATTGCCGTGCCGTACACCGGCATGATCATCTCCACCCGCGAGAGCCAGCAGGTGCGTGAGAGGGCACTTGGTCTGGGCATTTCGCAGATCAGCGGTGCTTCCCGTACCTCGGTCGGCGGCTACGAGGAAGAGGAGCGTCCGCACGACTCTGAGCAGTTTGATGTATCCGATCAGCGCTCGCTCGATGAGGTTGTTCACTGGCTCATGCAGCTTGGGTTTATTCCGTCGTTCTGCACCGCCTGCTACCGTGAGGGGCGCACCGGCGACCGTTTCATGAGCCTGTGCAAGAGCGGCCAGATCCTCAACTGCTGCCACCCGAACGCATTGATGACACTCGCGGAGTATCTGGTCGATTACGCAAGCGAGGACACCAAGCGCGTCGGCATGGAGCTGATTCAGGAGGAACTTAAAAAAATCCCGCGCGATAAGGTACGCGAAATTGCAGCCGAGCATATCAAGGATATCTGCAGCTCCAACCGCCGTGATTTCCGCTTCTAAGGAGGGTTTCCTATGGGACTGAACGCACAGCCCTCCGGCGAGCGTGTACACATCGGCTTTTTCGGTCTGCGCAATGCGGGCAAATCCAGCGTGGTGAACCGTGTGACCGGACAAACGCTGTCCATCGTGTCCGATATTAAGGGCACTACGACTGATCCGGTGCAGAAAGCGATGGAACTCCTCCCTATCGGTCCGGTGGTTATCATCGACACGCCGGGCATTGATGATGAGGGCACGCTCGGTGAGGAACGTGTCCGCCGGGCGCTCCGCGTGCTGGAAAAGACGGATATTGCGGTTCTTGTCACGGACAGCACGCGTGGTTTGCAGCCTGCCGAGCAGGAGCTTATCGAGCTGTTCCGCAAGCGGGAGATTCCGTTTGTCATCGCGCACAACAAGGCGGATTTGACTTCGGTTCCTGTCGCTATGCCGGAAAACGAGATTTACGTCAGCGCAGCAGCCGACAGCAACATCCGTGAACTCAAGGAACTGATCGCACGAGCCGTCAAGCCGACCGAGCCGGAAAAACGTCTGGTTGCTGACCTGCTTGCGCCGAATGACACAGTCGTACTGGTCGTGCCGATCGACTCAGCTGCACCGAAAGGCCGGCTGATCCTGCCGCAGCAGCAGACCATCCGCGATATTCTGGAAGCAGGCGCAATTTCGCTTGTCACCCGTGAAACCGAGCTGACCCGCACGCTGGAATCCTTGCGTGAGCCGCCGCGGCTGGTTATCACGGACTCGCAGGCGTTCGGCATTGTGGACAAGCTGGTGCCGAAAAATGTCCGGCTGACCTCGTTCTCCATCCTGTTTGCCCGATACAAAGGCAATCTGCGGCAGGCGATTCTCGGTGCTGCACAGTTGAATTCTTTGCAGGATGGCGATACTGTGCTCATCTCCGAAGGCTGCACGCATCACCGCCAGTGCGGCGATATCGGCACGGAAAAACTGCCGAACTGGATTCGCAGATTTACCGGTAAGGATGTGCAGTTCTCGTTTACCGCGGGTAATGAGTTTCCTGAGGACGTGAGCAAGTACGCACTTGTCGTGCACTGCGGCGGCTGCATGCTGAACGAGCGGGAAATGCAGTATCGTCTGCGGCACAGCGCCGAGCGGAATGTGCCGATGACCAACTATGGCATTGCCATCGCTCATATGCACGGCATTCTCGATCGTGCACTTGCTCCGTTCCCTGATCTGCATCAGGCATGGAGCAGCACCGCAAACGGATAAAACATGGGGCGCGCTGAAAACAGCGCGCAAGAAAAGACGAGTAAGTTTCTCCGAATGGGGTTTGCTTACTCGCCTTTTTGCTTTAGATTAAGGTGTAAAACAACACCGGTGCAGTGTAAATGAGTGCAGGGACAAGAAGCCTTTTTCAGCCTTTTGTCCCTGTATTCTTTGCACTTTTTCCTGCTTACATTTTGAAAAATTGAAATGCTTGGCCTGCGTCGGGAATGCACCGCAGTTCACGCATGCCGGTTCTCCCAATCCGCAATGCGGTGCTGCAGCGGACCGGAACCGTGACCAAGATCCAGTTTGAAGTCAATGCAGGCGGTCAGATATCGCTTGGCTCGCTTGACGCTGCCGATGAGCGACACGCCCTGTGCCAGTCCGCATGCGATTGCACTGGATAGCGTGCAGCCGGTACCGTGTGTGTTCGGGTTGTCAATACGCGGCGCGGGAAGCCAGTGCATTTCTGTGCCGTCAAACAGCAGATCATCTGCGCAGTCTGCCAGATGACCGCCCTTGACCAGAACAGCGCCGCCGGTCTTGCCGACGATTTCGCGTGCCGCCTGCTCCATATCTTCACGGTTGGTGATGTTATGGCTGCAGACAGCGGCTGCCTCATGCAGATTAGGCGTTACCAAGGTACACAGCGGGAACAGCTCCTCCTGCAGAACCTTTGCCGCATCGTGATGCAGCAGCGCGGTACCGCTTGAGGACATCATCACCGGATCGAGTACGATATTTTGGGCGTGGTACGCCTTCAAGCGCTCCGCTACTGTGTGAATAATCTCTGCGTCATACAGCATGCCGACCTTGACGGCATCCGGGCAAATATCGTCAAACACACAGTCAATCTGTTTGCCAACCAGTTCAGCGGAAACCGGCTGCAGACCGAATACACCAGTGGTATTTTGTGCACACACGACAGTGATAACGGCCATGCCATACACGCCGAAGGCTTCAAAGGTTTTCAGGTCGGTCTGAATACCTGCGCCGCCGGTCGGGTCGGTGCCTGCAATGCTGAGAACGGTTTTCATGTTAGTTTTCCTCCAATCCTGTGCCGTCAAAGGCGGGAATAAAGCTCTCGCTGATGGATTCATCTTGCTGAAAAAAGCCGCCGAGTCCAAGCTCACCGAACAGCGTACAGGCATCTGCGTACTCCTCTGCGGTGATGGTGCGGTCAAGCTCGGGATAATCATGCATATCAAACGGCGTGTACTGCCGCATAAGACTGACAAGCACGCTGTCGCCCCATCGAGAGGCGATATCCCGAAGTACCTGCGCGGTGTCGCCGGCCAGTCCGGGCAGCATCAAATGCCGGATGACCGTGCCGCGCTTCAGCAGGCCATTTTTATCAAACTGCGGTGCACCTGTCTGGCGCACCATTTCATCAATAGCCGGAACGGCAAACTCACGGTAATCCTCCGCATGCGAGTACAGACCTGCGTAGTAGCTGCTGTAATACTTGTAATCCGGCAGATAGATGTCAATGTGACCATCGAGCAGCTGCAGCGTTTCCACTTGCTCATATCCGCTGGAATTGTATACAATAGGAAGCGAAAGTCCCTGTTTTCTGGCAATTTGCAGTGCTTCGATAATTTGCGGCACATAATGGGCGCCGGTAACAAGGTTGATGTTATGCGCACCTTTTTTCTCCAGAGAGAGAAAGGTTTTCGCCAGTGCATCTGCCGTAATGTTCTGTCCCTCGGCCTCTCTGCGGCTGATCTTGCGGTTTTGGCAGAACACACAGCCGAGCGAGCAATGAGAGAAAAACACCGTGCCCGAGCCATTTGTACCCGAAATCGGTGGCTCCTCCCACATATGCAGCGACGCGCGTGCGGCTTCGATTTCAACGCCTGCACCGCAGGCTCCGCGGTTCTTTGTACGGTCTGCGCCGCAGGCACGCGGACACAGCTGACAGTTCTTAAGCATATCGGTCAAAATAATCCCTCCGATACGGTATATTATATCGTATTTTTGTCTGGAAATAAAGTAGGGAAATGTGATATAATAAACACTACGGCTTTGGAACGTATAGAATTTTCGCGCGGATCAAAATCGTGTCTTTTATTAAACAGAAATACAAGTAGAAACATAGGAGATGCAATATGAAGGTTTCTCAACTTTTGAATCAGGACAAAGTAACCCTTTCTTTTGAGGTATTCCCGCCCAAGACCAACAGCAGCTATGAGTCTGTCGCACACGCAACGCAGGAAATTGCGGCATTGCGTCCGGACTTTATGAGCGTTACATACGGTGCAGGCGGCGGCACGAGCGAACACACTGTCAACATCGCGGCAGATCTCAAGAAGAAGTATGATGTTACCGTTCTGACCCATCTGACCTGTGTTTCGTCTACCCGTGAGCACGTTGCAGCGATGGTAAAAAAGTATAAGGATGCCGGTATCGAGAACATTCTTGCACTGCGCGGTGATATTCCGGAGGGCGGTGCTCCGCATTCTGACTACCACTATGCCGCTGAGCTGGTACGCGATATCAAGTCGCAGGGCGATTTCTGCGTCGGCGGCGCCTGCTACCCGGAGGGTCACGTTGAGGCAGCCAATAAAACCGAGGATATTCTGCACCTCAAGGAAAAAGTAGACGCAGGCTGTGAATTTCTGACTACGCAGATGTTCTTTGATAACAACATCATGTACAACTTCCTGTATCGCATTCGAGAAAAGGGTATTACGGTTCCGGTTGTTGCGGGCATTATGCCGGTGACGAATGTCAAGCAGATCAAGCGTATCACTTCCATGTCCGGCACCTACCTGCCCGAACGCTTCAAGGCCATCGTTGACCGTTTCGGCGACAATCCGGCGGCTATGAAGCAGGCAGGCGTTATCTACGCGACCGAGCAGATCATCGACCTGATTGCAAACGGCGTCAACCATATCCATGTTTACTCGATGAACAAGCCGGAAATTGCCGCAGGCATTCAGTCCAGCCTGTCGGAGATTCTCAAGTGATTGAACTGGACAGATCGGAAGCCATCCGCTACATGGGTTATCACGGCACGCAGCCGGATGAGGCTGTGCAGGCCAGCCTGACACGATGCGGTGAAGCACTGCAGCAGGCGGCGGAACCCAAGTCGATCTTCCGCGTGTTTCCGCTGCAGCATATTGACGCGCAAACGCTCGAGATCGCAGATGTACAAATTCACAGCAAAAATCTGGCACGTAATCTGCAGGGCTGCAGCGAGGTCTGTCTGATGGCAGCAACGCTCGGCATCGGACCGGATCGCCTGATTGCCCGCGCGTCTGCAGTCCGGATGAGCGACGCGGTGATCTATCAGGCGGCGGCAGCGGCCATGGTCGAGACCTATTGCGATGAGGTCAACGAATGCATCCGGCAGGAAGCCGCTCAGCGCGGCATGTACTGCCGCCCGCGGTTCAGTCCTGGCTACGGCGATTTTCCGATCGCACACCAGCGGGATTTCAGCCGCCTGCTGGATACGCCGCGCAAGATTGGCTTGACCGTGACCGAAAGCTGTCTTCTGGCACCTATCAAGTCGGTAACGGCGGTAATCGGTCTGTCTGAAACACCGCAGCCGTGTCACCGCAAGGGCTGTGAGGAATGCGGCAAGACGGATTGCACTTACAGGAGATGAAAAGAATGAAACTGACCGAACGACTGGGAAAAGAATGGGTATTTTTCGATGGCGGCATGGGCACCATCCTGCAGGAGCACGGCTTAAAAGCCGGTGAACTGCCGGAAACATGGAATCTGTCCCATCCGGATGAGATTATTGCGCTGAACCGCAGCTACTTTGAAGCTGGCTGTGATGTGGTGAACACCAACACTTTCGGTGCAAATGCCCTTAAATATCCGGATAACCTGCAGGAAATCGTACAAGCTGCAGTTTCGCATGCAAAAACCGCGCGTCAGCAGGCAGGCCGAGAGGATGCCTATATCGCGCTTGACATCGGCCCGACCGGCAAGCTGCTCCAGCCGATGGGCGACCTGCCGTTTGAACGGGCGGTCGAGCTGTTCGGAGAAACCATTCGCATCGGTGCGGCGGCGGGCGCAGACCTCGTGCTCATCGAAACTATGAGCGACAGCTACGAGGCCAAGGCGGCTGTGCTGGCTGCCAAGGAAAACTGCGACCTGCCGGTGCTCGTAACGCTGATTTTCGATGAAAAAGGCAAGCTGCTGACAGGCGGCACGGTGGATTCCACGGTTTCCATGCTCGAGGGCTTGCGCGTAGACGCGCTCGGCGTTAACTGCGGTCTTGGTCCGAAGCAGATGCACCCGATCATCGAGCGTCTGACGCAGGTCAGCTCACTGCCGATCATCGTCAACCCGAATGCCGGTCTGCCGCGCAGCGAAAACGGCAAGACGGTATTCGATATCGCGCCTGCTGAGTTTTCCGACCTGATGGAAGAAATCGCAGGCATGGGCGTGCAGGCACTTGGCGGCTGCTGCGGCACTACGCCGGAGCATCTGCGGCTGACCATCGAAAAGTGCCGTAAGGTACCGTTCCGACCGCCGGTGGCCAAGCGCCGTACGGTGGTCTCCTCGTTCTCGCAGGCCGTGGAGATCGGTCCGAAGCCGGTTATCATTGGTGAGCGTATCAACCCGACCGGCAAGAGCAAATTCAAGGCAGCTCTGCGCGAGAATAACATCGAGTACATCCTCGGTGAAGGCATGGCGCAGGAGGACAGCGGCGCACATATTCTTGATGTCAACGTCGGTCTGCCCGAAATCGACGAACCCGTGATGATGGAGCGCGTTGTTACGCGCCTGCAGAGTGTTATCGCGCTGCCGCTGCAGATTGATACCTCGGATACCATCGCAATGGAGCGCGGCATGCGTCTGTACAACGGCAAGCCGATGATCAATTCGGTCAGCGGCAAGATGGAAAGCATGGAAGCCGTGTTCCCGCTTGTACGCAAGTACGGCGGTGTTGTTGTTGGTCTGGCACTGGATGAAAACGGCATTCCGTCCACGGC
Source organism: Butyricicoccus sp. AF18-9LB (assembly GCF_027684505.1). NCBI lineage: Bacteria > Bacillati > Bacillota > Clostridia > Eubacteriales > Butyricicoccaceae > Butyricicoccus > Butyricicoccus sp. AF18-9LB. The sequence continues at coordinate 30,015 of NZ_JAQCWA010000008.1, read as the reverse complement.
AGAGGGCCGCATCCGGATTGCAAAGAAGATTTACGATGCAGCGGAGAAATACGGTATTCCGCATGAGGATATCGTGATTGACGGTCTGGCGATGACCATTTCGTCGGACAGCGGTTCGGCTCTCGTAACGCTTGAAACGCTGCGCCGCATTCGTGATGAGCTGCACGGTCACTCGATTCTCGGCGTATCGAACATTTCGTTCGGTCTGCCGCAGCGTGAGATTGTCAACTCGAACTTCTTCACAATGGCGATGCAGAGCGGTCTGTCCTGCGCGATCATCAACCCGAATAACGAGGCGATGATGAAATCGTATCGTTCCTATCTGGCGCTGGCCAACCTGGATGAGCAGTGCGCGGGCTACATTGCGGCCTACGGCAACCAGCCGGCAGCGGCTCCTGCGGCAGCAGGCGGCACGGCGATGCCGCTTGCGGAGAGCATTGAACGCGGCCTGCGTGAACGTGCGATCGACGCGGCAAAGGAAATGCTGCAGACGGTTCCGCCGCTCGAGGTTGTCAACAACGAGCTGATTCCGGCGCTTGACCGCGTCGGCAAGGGCTTCGAGAAGGGCACCGTGTTCCTGCCGCAGCTGCTCATGAGCGCAGAAGCAGCCAAGGCGGCTTTCGAGGTCGTAAAGGACGCGATGAAGGGCGAGAGCCAGCAGATCAAGGGCAAAATTATTCTTGCGACCGTCAAGGGAGATATTCACGATATCGGCAAGAATATTGTCAAGGTTCTGCTGGAAAACTACGCCTATCAGGTGCTCGACCTCGGCAAGGACGTTCCGCCCGAGGTGATCGTTGATACCGCTATCAAGGAAGATGTTCCAGTGGTCGGCCTGAGTGCGCTGATGACGACAACGGTTGTCAGCATGGAAGAGACCATTAAACAGCTGCGTGAGAAAAAGCCGGGCACCAAGGTCGTTGTCGGCGGTGCCGTGCTCACACAGGAATACGCAGATTCCATCGGCGCGGACTGCTACGCGAAGGACGCTATGGCAACCGTGCATTATGCGGATTCCGTATTTGGCGTATAAGATAAGAAAAAGAGACTGTATCACCGATACAGTCTCTTTTTTACGAAATTAAGCGGCGTCTTCGAGTTCTTCAAGCGCCTCCTGCTTGGTGTCGGCAGAGAAAAGAAACGCGCCGGTTCCGTCATATACTTCAATGTGTCCGTTTACATATTCGAGAGTGCAGTTCATCTTGCGCATCCCCTTTCCTTTTGTTGTACATAGTATAACAAAAGGAAAGTACGTTAAACGGTACTTAGTCTATGAATTTGTGAATCTGCTTTTCAAACGCTTCGCAGACCTCCGGCGGGTTTACAATGCGCACATCGCCTTCCAGACTGAACACCCAGGAAAAAAACTGCGGACTGACGACAACATCCACATCCAGATAAAAATGTTCGTTATCCGCCGGAAACAGACGCAGACTGCTGCCGAAGCGGTCGAGCATGACACCGATAAAGCGGTTCAGGCATTTCAGCTTCACGGTTTTCTCCTCGCCGGAGAACATGCCGAACACCTTACGGGAGTAGGCTGCCGCGTCAAACCGATCATCGAACAGCTGTTTACCCTCACGAGGCAGGTCGGTCTGCACAAGTGAATCCATCTTATCTACGCGGTAGTGGCGGATTTCACCGGCATCGTGATCGAAGGCAATCAGATAGTAATTTTCATTGTCCCACGTCAGTGCCCACGGACTGACGCGGTAGCGCGCACCATCTCGGCGGTACTGCTTTTGAATGCGCGGACTGGCAGAGAAATTCAGCACCCAGTTGAAATAGTGAAACGTAATCTGGACATCGTTGGATATGGCCGCATGCAGCGCATCAATATTGTAGTAAATCTGCTCATTAAGCGTTTTCACACGTTCGGAAACATACACCTGACGCTGGAGCGTATGCGCTTCATGGTCACTGGTGAGGTGCTCGATTTTGCCGATGAGCTCGTTGGATTTTTTCTCGGTGATAAAGCGGGAGCACTGGATTGCATCCACGAGCAGCTTGAGCTCGGGCAGTTCAAATTCGCGTGACGCGACGTAATAGCCGCCGCCGGTACCTCTCTGACAAATTACATCCAGACCAAAATTCTGGAGTGCTTCGATGTCCGAATAAATACTTTTGCGCTCAGCGGTAATTCCGCAGCGCTCGAGCGCCGCACGCAGTTCATCTGTGGTAAGTTTATGGTTCTCATCCGTTCGCTGCAGCAGGATTTGGTATAAATACAGCAGCTTCAGCTTTTGATTCGGATTTTTAGACATGGTTAGCCTCCCGTTCAGAAAGCGCGTTTTGATACGCCGAAAGCGTGGTTCCATCAAAGCAGATCATGCTTACCTGCTCAATTTCTGCATGAGTTGAAAGATATTCCTCAATCGTACGGATAGCGATTTCAGCGGCACGATTCAGCGGAAAGCGATACACACCGGTGCTGATGGACGGAAACGCCACGGTTTTGCAATTTAATTCAGATGCAATGCGCAGGCAGTTTTGATAGCAGCCTGCCAGCAGTACCGCCTCACCCGCATGTCCACCGCGCCAGATCGGTCCCGGCGTATGAATGACATACCGACATGGCAGACGATATGCTCGTGTTGCTTTGGCTTCGCCAGTCCGACAGCCGCCGAGCGTGCGGCATTCCGCCAGCAGCTCCGGTCCTGCTGCACGATGAATGGCACCGTCCACACCGCCGCCGCCCAGCAGGGACGTGTTGGCAGCGTTTACGATCGCATCTGTCGTGCATTGGGTAATATCTCCGCGCTGAATAGAAATTCGGCTCATCAGCCATGCCCCTTCCATTAAGTTGTTGGCTTTATTATACGTTGTTTTTCCGAAAATTGCAAGTTTGACGCAAATTGCAGAATGCGTTATAATAAATACAGTATCACAGCAGGCGAGGAGAGCGCAGCAATGGACAAGCCGATGAACGAATACGCCGCAGACGCACCGCGCGTTTTGCGGGATTTTTTAACCTATATTTCCACAATACGCGGCAAATCCGCAAAAACCGCACACGAGTATTATCTTGATTTGCGGCTGTTTTTTCGCGTACTCAAGCACAACAAAGGCGCAGTCGATAAAAATCTTCCGCTTGATGAGATCGACATCAGCGACATTGATCTGGATTTTATCCGTGATATCACGCTGTCGGACACCTATGATTATCTGGAATACATGGCGCAGAGCCGCCCAACTCAGCAGAACAGCAACCACACCAATTACGGATTGAGTGTCAACTCGCGTGCACGCAAGGTCTCTGCGATACGCGCGTTTTTTCGGTATTTAACCGATAAACAGCATGTTTTAGAGGTCAATCCGGTCAGCGGACTGGAAGCGCCGACTGTCCGTAAATCTCTGCCGACTTATCTTACAACGGACGACAGCGTGCGGCTTCTGGAATCCGTCACCGGCCCGTATGCCGAGCGAGATTACTGCATCCTGACGTTTTTCCTTAACTGCGGCATGCGTGTTTCCGAACTGGTCGGACTGAATCTGACCGACTTCAAGGACGATACCGTGCGCGTGCTCGGTAAGGGCGGCAAGCAGAGGACGGTATTTCTCAATGATGCGTGTCTTGCCGCACTCGAGCAGTATCTGCCCAAACGCCTGGAGCCGAACGAGCAGGACGCGGACGCGCTGTTTGTCAGCAAAAAGCGCAACCGTATTAACGCACAGACAGTCAAGTGGCTGGTAAAGAAATATATCGGTCAGGCCGGTCTCGATCAGAAAAAATACTCTGCGCACAAGCTGCGTCACACAGCAGCAACGCTCATGTACCAGAACGGCGTGGATATCCGCACGCTGCAAAGCATTCTTGGTCACTCGAGTGTGGATACGACCATGATCTATACCCACATCGAGAATGAAAACATGCGTGAAGCTGCGGCAAGAAATCCGCTGGCGGAAATCCGGCCGAACGGTGAGCGTGTGCCTGTAAAACAGCCGAAAAACAGCGATAAGTAACAAAAGGGGCGCGCTGCAAAATAGTGCGTAAGAAAAGACGAGTAAGTTCCCTCGAAAGGGAGTGCTTACTCGTCTTTTTGCTTTATGATTAAGGTGTGAAACAAAATCAAACCACCCATTTCCGAAAACAGGCACAGGGACGAAATGCCTTATGCAGCCTTTCGTCCCTGCGCTCTTTGCGGACCTGTTCTGCAACAGCCCCTTTGTTTTTTATTACAGCTGCAGCTCTATCGCGGCATCGCAGTACGGACAGCGGTCACCGACCTTGCCGTGCAGCGGTACATACAGCTCGCTTCTTGTAATGCACTTGTGGTTGGAGCAGCGGATGCCAGGATCTGCACCGATTTCATGATGACCGGCACGCTCGAACGGCAGCTTGGACAGCGTCAGCAGCAGTGCCATACGGCCGAACATGCCGAATCGTGCCTGGCGGAAGTAGACCGCACGCGGATCATCATCCACGTCCTGTGCAATCTCATCAACACGCGGCAGCGGATGAAGCACCAGCATGTCCTTCTTGGCGCGCTTCATCTTCTCAGCAGTCAGCTGATAATTGCCTTCAAGGTTTGTGTACTCCTCTGCCGTGACAAAGCGCTCGCGCTGAATGCGGGTCATGTACAGCACATCCAACTCGGGAAGAACTTCATCAATGCTGTCTACCTCGCAGAACGGCATATTGTTGTCTTTCAGGAATTTTACCATATAGTCCGGCAGCTTGAGTGCATCAGGTGCAATCAGATAAAACTGTACATTATGATACCGCTGCAGAAAATGCAGCAGAGAATGCACGGTACGGCCGTACTTCAAATCACCGCACAGGCCAATCTTCATATCGTCAGCCGAGCCGCGCATACGCAGAATGGTAATCATATCGGCAAGCGTCTGGGTCGGGTGCAGATGACCGCCGTCGCCGGCATTGATGACCGGCACAGACGAGTACATTGAAGCTACCTTGGCTGCACCCTCTCGCGGGTTGCGCATGACGATCATATCCGCATAGCTGGATACCATGTTGATAGTATCCTTGAGCGTTTCGCCCTTAGACGCAGAAGTAGCGTTCGGATCGGAAAAACCGACAACACTGCCGCCCAGTCTCATCATCGCGGTGGAAAACGACAGGTTGGTACGGGTAGAAGGTTCATAAAACAGGCTGCCCAGCACCTTGCCGCGGCAGGCATCTACATAACCCTCCGGTCGGTCGATAATATTGCTGACCAGCTTGTACAGATCGGAAAATTCCTTTTCCGTTAAATCACATAAATCAATAATATGGCGCATGCAAACTCCATTCCTTTCTACGGTACAGTCGCCCTATTCGTTATTTGTCACTGTTAATGATAGCACAAATAAAGGCGAAAGAAAAGAGTTATTTGCATATTGCGTCGATTGGATCGAGAGCAGCCGCACGAACCGCCGGGAGCAGTCCGGCAGCGGCTCCGCTGAGTGTGGAAAGTATCAGCAATCCGGCAAACACACGGCCTTCCGGCAGGAGCAGTGCTGCTCCGAAGTGCAGGAGCGCACCTGCGGCTGCCAGACCGGCGGTTCCGCCGAACAGGCACAGCAGCACAGCCTGCAGGAGAAATGTCCGGCGAATATCATGCGGCTGTGCGCCGAGCGCCAGCAGAATGCCGATCTCCCCTGTTTTCTCGTGAGCGGCAGCCAGCATGCTTCCCATCACACCGATGAGCGCGACAAACAGTGTTACCGCACCGACGGCGGCAAACAGGCCGATTCCCATTTCGGCAAGCTGCTGTACGGTCTGCACCGCACCCGACATATTCTGTACATGCACGCCGCGCACCTGCTGTCGATCGGTCAGGTACTTTTCGATCTGAGAGCTGACCGAAGCAGTATCTGCCTGCGAAATGCACTGCACGAACACTTGATCCGTGCGTTCGGTTTGCGACGCGATACACACATACGGCACATAGACCAGATGCGGTGCAACCGCCGACAGCATTCCGCCGAATGCCCCCGTCTGTGCCCGCACAACACCGCATACCGTGAAATACCGGTCGGTGCCGTTTACCTTTAGCCGAATCTGCCGTCCGGTGATATTTGTCCGTCTGTACAGCGCCTGTGCCAGATCATCGCCGACCACGGCGACCGGCTCAGCGTTTGCACACTGCCATGCGTTCGGCAGTGTGCCTGCCAGCATCTCCATCTGCATGACTTCACCGAGCCGTTCGTCTGCACCGAGAAGTACCGCGTGCTCAGTTGTGTGTCCGACGCGCACGGTGCCGCTCTGCGCCTTGATCGGCATCAGCGTGCGAATGCCGTCCACATCCTGCTCTATCTCATCCGCCAGTGCTGCCGAGAGTATCGTTCCCGCGTGTCCGCTTTCCGTGTACACCGATAAACCGCTGACGCCGAGTGTCTGCAAACCGACGTCCACCTGTTTTCGCCCATACAGACCAATGGAAAGGATAAGCAGCAGTGCACCGCTTCCAACCGCAACAGAAAGCGCGCAAAGTGCCGTCCGCAGCGGACTTTCCCGCAGATTATGTGCCGCAAGTGACAGAATATCCCGCAGTCTCATGTCTGTACCTCCACCGGATCACCGTCAGTCAATTCATCGGGCGGCGACAGAATGACCGATACACCTGTTGGCAAGCCGTCTATAATTTCAACCGTATCCTCGAGCAGATAGCCGGTCTGTACCGCGCACTGCACGGCATGGCCGTCCTGCACGCAGAATACAAACTCTTGTTCTCCGCGCTGGCAAATTGCTTCATATGGTACAACCGCAGCATCGTCTCGATGGTCTGTGAGCACCTTAACGGTCGCGGAATAACCGGGGCGCAGATTTTCGGTTGAGCCGTTCAAATCGAGCAGCACCTCAACGGTTGCTTCGGCATCTTCGTTTGTCAGACTAAAGGTTTTCACAGCCGCAGGAGCAATTGCGGTTAATTCGGCGTGAAAGGTGCCGTCCACTGCCGAAAATGTGATGTTAGCGCGCTGCCCGACAGCAAGCTCTCCTACATATAGCTCGGGAGACTGCGCACGCACGCGCAGCTTATCCGGATTCGCAATTTGTATGCACGGCATATCGGCCGATACACTCTCGCCCGCCTGCGGAACGGTCAGCACAGTACCGTCCATCGGCGCATACAGCGCGTGAGCGTCCTCGGCGGTGACAGTGTTCACCGTGCCGGAAATTGCAAACACGCTCTGTGCGGTCTGCCAGTAATCCGCAGCTGTTTGCGATCTGCCGATATCAGTCAGCGTGCACAGAATATCACCCTTCTGCACGGTGTCGCCTGCCTCGGCATACACTGCACTTACTACACCATTTTTCGCCGGACAAACCGCTGTGCTCTCTGCGGACTCGACCGTACCGAAAATCGTCACACTATTGTAGATATCCTGCGTTTCGGCGGCCGCTGTGCGTACCAAAACCGCCTCCGGTGGACGGTGCTTCCACGACCAGAACAGCATTGCCGTCAGCACACCTGCCGTCGTAAGCAGCACCGCGCGGATCTTTTTCTCCAAATGCAAAACCTCCCCTGACGCAAACTGAGTTTAGTCTGCGGAGAGGAGGTGTAAATTATGCTCACAATACGGCACGAATCGCGTCACCGACGGTTTTCGCACGCACGATATTCATTTTCTGCAGCAGGTCCTCGTCCACATCCTGCATGGGCATGATGCAGGTGTGGAAACCAAGACGATATGCTTCATTGATACGCTGTCCCGGATTGGATACCGCGCGCAGCTCGCCGGTCAGACCGACCTCGCCGAAGCTCATGACGCCTTCCGGCAGCGGCTTGTCCCGAAAGCTGGATGCGATTGCCAGCACCATCGGCAAATCCACAGCAGGCTCGTCCAGCCGCATGCCGCCGACGACGTTGACGTACACATCGCTCGATGAGAGAAACAGCCCGCAGCGTTTTTCCAGAATGGCGAGCAGCAGCACCATGCGGTTGTAGTCCACGCCGGCAGCGGTGCGGCGGGGCACACCAAACTGCGTTTTCGCAGCAAGCGCCTGCACCTCGGCGAGCAGAGGACGGCTGCCCTCCATCACACAGGCAATGCAGTTACCTGACGCACCCTGCGGATGACCGGCCAGCATAGCCGCAGACGGATTCTGCACCTCGAGCAGACCGTGATCGCTCATCTCAAACACGCCGATTTCATTGGTCGAGCCGTAACGGTTTTTCGCCGCACGCAGACAGCGGAACGGACCGGCGGATTCCCCCTCGAAATACAGCACGCAGTCTACCATATGCTCGAGGATTTTGGGACCTGCCAGCGTACCCTCTTTGTTGACATGACCAACAATAAAAATCGTCACGTTGCGATTCTTCGCGTACTGCATCAGGCTCATCGCGCATTCCTTGATCTGCGTTGTACCGCCGGGAGCGGCAGTTAAATCACGCTTGTAGACCGTCTGGATAGAGTCCACGATCAGAATATCCGGCTCGAGCAGCTCGGTTTCGTTGATGATCTGCTCCATGTCGGTCTCTGCAAGGATGTACAGCTCGGGTGAAGAAATGTGCAGGCGTGCCGCACGAATTTTGATCTGCTTGAGCGATTCCTCGCCCGAAACATAGAGCACGCGTGCGTTTTTGCACATTTCCTGACACATCTGCAGCAGAAGCGTCGATTTGCCGATGCCCGGCTCACCGCCGACCAGCACAAACGAGCCGTGTACAGCGCCGCCGCCGAGAACGCGGTCAAGTTCACCGATGCCCGAATGGAACCGGCTCTCGTCTCCGGTATCAATATCCTTGAGCAGCGTCGGCCGCGATTCGCCGCGCTGAAATGTATTTGTGCCGCGTGCCGCCGAAACCGGCTTCTCCTTGAATTCGCTCATGGTGTTCCATGCGCCGCAGGACGGACATTTGCCGTACCATTTCGGACTTTCATATCCGCAGTCACCGCACAGAAAAACTGTCTTTTGCTTCATATTTCCTCCGTTACATTCCGCTCTGGCTGCGTAAATATCCGCAGATCACGGCGGCAGCAAGTTGTTTGTGATAGGCTTCGTCCCGCAGCCGCGCTTCTTCGGCCGGATTGGACAGAAAGCCGCATTCGATGATAACCGCCGGGCAGTCCAGCTTTTTCATCAGATAGATGGCGCTGTCTGCCTGTTTAGCCTTGCGATGATTCAATGGGTCGCAGCCGTCGATCAGGCACTGCTGTATCTGCTCGGCCAGCGGCTTGCTCTGCACATTCCCTGCCGAGTAGAACACCTGTGCGCCATGGTACTGTGCGTCACTGAATTTATTCAGGTGAATGCTCAAAAACACCGGTGACGGAATGCTGTTTACCAGCTTTTCTCTCGCCTTGATATCCGCGATTTTGTTCTCTCGCACCGTGCGGGAAGGGTCGTAATCAAGTGCATTTTCATCCGGCCGCGTCATAGCAGTCGGCACACCGAAGAAATTCGCCAGCACTTGCACCCGTTTTGCAATGCTCAAATTGATATCCTGCTCGGCGGTTCCATCCGCGCCGACCGCACCGCCGTCGAAGCCGCCGTGTCCGGCATCAATGACGAGCGTAACTTCGGTGTTCCCTGCCGTCTGCATTGCACGGGTTTTCTGCTCCATGCCAAAGCACAGCACCAGCGCGAGTGCCGCCGCGGCGCAAACGCCGCATTTCAGCCGTCTCTCCATCTCCGCACCTCCGTATTACACAAATATGCGAAAAAGGCGGAACTTATGCGTTTACTTGGGCGCGTTCAGCACAGCATCTGCACCGGTTTTGTCCAGTGTGCTGATGATAACAGGCTCTGCCGTCATGCCGTCCAGCGTGAAGGCTGCAGAAACGCTCTGCCTGTGAATTGTGCCGCCGCTGACCGACTGTGTTACCGTGGTCGGCTGCAGCCGGACGGCTTCGTCTAAATCACCCATTGCACTTTCGACCGACCAGAGCAGTTCGGTATACACGTTCGGCGTATCGGCACAGATAATGGTCCAGCTGCCTGCACGCTGGCTCAGCGAATCGACACACACCAACGGTACGCGGCCATACATCGCGGCAAGGCCCTCCTGCTCAGCAGCAGTCACCAGCTCTGCCGACCATGAGCCATTCAATTTGTGATACAGCGCACCGTCCGACAGATAACTCTGCGTCAGCAACTGCTTATCCGATGTATTCGGCGCGGAAAGCGTCATTTTGCGGTCGGTGAGCAGCTCGTTCTTCTCGCGGTCGAACACGGTGGTCTCACTCGTCTGCACCTGCATGACGGTCTTGCCGTCACGAGTTACAACCACCGGAGATGCAAGCTCGCTGTTGACCGAGTAATGCAGCAGAGCATCCATACCGGCGGTTGCCTCGCGGTACTGCGCGTAGGTCGAAAACAGATTCTGATACGATTTCGCGTTCGCTTCGGTTATCGCGTTTTCGCTGACAAGCTGGTCCAGCAGTGTGCCTTCACTGTTCTTCGGCGAAACGGACAGCGCCGTGTAGCTTGCCGCTGCAGCATCATCGCGCAGAAAATTCTGCGTGTTGATGATACCGGTGTCGTAAATACCCTGTTCACGAGCAGTCTCTATTGCGTTCGCATAGCTGAAATCCGCCGTATCCGAGTAGCCGAGCGCACGCAGCAGGAAGGTCGCGTACATCTGCGCGGTGCATTTGCCAGTCGGATTGAAGGTCGTCCGGCTCGTGCCGTTCACCAGACCGTTGCTGTACAGATACTGCACATACGGCTTTTCCCATCCCTTGAGATCGGTAAACGGTGCAGTATACGTCAGCGTCTTGACCTCAGCCTCCTTGCCGAGCAGCCGCACCAGCATGACAGCCGCTTCCGCTCTGGTCGGCGTGCGGTCAAGATCGTAGCCGTTCTGCGTGCCCTGAAACAGACCCATTTCGTGCAGCGAATCCGCACAATTCGTATAATTTGCCGCAAAGGCCGAAGCGGTCAGCATAGCAGCGGCAGCCGCGCCAACACAGACAGCGCGTAACCATTTATTCATAGCCCTATCCTCCTGAACTGATATTGCCGATAAAAATACAGTATAAGTATAGCACAAAGTCATGTGTTTTCCAACAACAAAACGGATATACTACTCGCAGAAGGAGTGTATCCAATATGACGAATATTCAAAAATGCGGCGTGATTGGTGTAGGCTTTGTCGGTGCGACCTGCGCGTACACATTGGCGGTTTCCGGACTATTCTCCGATCTGGTACTCGTGGATATGAACCGCGGCAAGGCTATCGGTGAGGCATCGGACATCAATCATGGTGTGGCGTTCAGCAAGCCGTGCCGCGTCACTGCCGGAGACTATGCTGACCTCGCCGAATGCGGTCTTATCATCATTGCGGCAGGCGCAAACCAGAAACCGGGCGAAAGCCGTTTGGAGCTGCTCGGGCGCAATAAAGGCATCCTGTCATCCATCATTGCACAGCTTACGGCAGTCAATCGTGAGGCGATCCTGTTGGTTGTATCCAATCCGGTCGATGTGCTGACCTGTCTGGCGCAGCAGTTGAGCGGCTTCCCTGCCGGACGTGTGCTCGGTTCCGGTACCGTGCTGGATACTGCGCGGCTCAAGTACCTGCTCGGGCAGCGGCTTGGCGTGGACAGCCGCAACGTGCATGCGTTTATCATCGGCGAGCACGGCGACAGCGAGCTGGCGGTATGGTCGAGCGCTAACATCTCCGGCGCCGATCTGGACGATTACTGCCGCATTGCCGGCATCACCAAGCCCACAGACGAGCTTTCCCGCATTTACGAGCATGTGCGCGATGCGGCTTACCAGATTATCGACAGCAAAGGCGCAACCTATTACGGTATCGGCATGGCGGTGCGGCGTATCGCGGAGGCCATTGTGCGCAATGAACATTCCGTGCTGCCGGTCACCTCGATGATTCACGGACACTACGGCGTGGACGGTATTTGTCTGGGTGTGCCGACTATCGTCGGACGAAACGGCGCGGAAGCCGTGCTGGATATTCCACTCTCCGAGGAAGAACTGGCACAGCTGCAGCGTTCCGCGGACACAATGCGCGAAATGATCGACAAGCTGGACGGATAACACAAAAGGGACAGAGCCAATGCTCTGTCCCCTGTTCTATATGCGTACTTTTAGAAGTCAAGGTTTACCATAACGTCGGAAACATCCGGCTTCTCTGCAATCAGGCCCTGATCGTACATCCAGTCAATGTTCTCCTGCCAGCACTGCTCGGTCTGAGAAAGGAACTTGGCGTCCTCGGTCTCCATGAGCGGCAGCAGCGTCTCACAGGACTTCTTCTCTACATCCGGATCAAGTGCAAAGTTTGCCTCGTCCTGATTGTCGAGCAGAACCTGCAGAACATCGTCGGTATTGCTCTTGAAGTCCTCAAAGCCCTTGCTGCAAGCGCGCAGGAAGCCCTTCAGCGTATCGGAATTGTTCGCAATCATATCATCGCTTGCGAGGAAAATACCTTCGTAATACTTCGGAACACCGTAATCATCCGGGAAGAAGTAATTGACCTCGAAGCCTTCCTTCTCCATCTGCGGTACCTCGTGGTTAACCAGACAGCCGATGGTTGCATCAACATTGCCGGTGGTCATCGAGCTCATCAGGTCGAAGCCAACGTCAACCATGTTCACGCTGTTCGGATCGGCACCGTTGGACTGCATGATGCTGCGGACCAGTGCCTCGGAAAGCTCGGTGCCTGCGTAGCCGACTGTTTTGCCCTCGAGATCCTGCGGCTTGGTGATGTTCTTGTCCTTGAGCGACAGGATGATGTTCAGCGGACCCTGAACTACCGCACCGATGGACTTGATCGGCACATTCTGCTCTGCGCGAGCCTGAATCACATCCTGCTGATAGTACAGACCGATATCTGCCTTACCGGCAGCAACCATGCTCATCGCATCGTTTACGCCTGCCGGAGACTGGATATCCACATCCAGACCTTCCTCGGCGAAGTACCCCTTCTCCTGTGCTTCGTACAGGAATGCGTGCAGAGCATTCGGATACCAGTCGAGCACAACGGTCAGGTGCTGCAGATCATCGCTGCCGCTGTTTGCCGCATCAGACTGTGCGGCGTTCTGTGCGCCACAGCCGGTCAGCAGCATGGTGCCTGCTGCCAGAAGTGCAAAAATACGCTTTTTCATATGTAATTTTCTCCTTATGTTAGAACAAAAATTTCGTTTTCTTAAAATTATGTTATCAAGATTATAAACTGCTGCGCCAGGTGATGATCTTCTTTTCCAGCCAGCTTACAATACCTACTGCGATCATCGCAACCACGCTCAGCAGTACGATCGGTGCAAACACGCCTGCGCCGTCCAGTTGCGTCATCATGCGGCGGCTGAAATAGCCAAGACCCGCCTGTGCGCCCAGCCACTCGCCGATAGCAGCGCCGATGATCGACATCGGGATCGCCATTTTGAGCGCCGAGAAAAAGTACGGCAGCGCTGCCGGGATCTTCAGCTTGAGGAAAATCTCCTTCTTGCCTGCGCCGAAGGTCTTGAGCATATCGATCATATCGGTCTTCGCTGAGCGGAAACCGTCAAACACGGTCATCGCGATCGGAAAAAACGTGATGAGCACGGTGACGAGCACCTTGCTCCAGATCGTGTAGCCAAACCAGAGCACAAACAGCGGCGCAAGTGCAGTCGTCGGAATGGTCTGTGAAGCGACGATGAGCGGGTACAGCATTTTCTCCGCCGACGGACTCGCGTCCATTACGATGGCGAGCAGCAGACCGAGCGCGATCGAGATCGCAAGGCCGACTCCGGTACACAGCATGGTGGCCGGCAGATGTGCGGTGAACAGCGGCTTGCGCAGCTCCCACAGGCGCACAAGCACTTGTGTCGGCGACGGCAGAATGTAGGCCGCATTCATGCCCATGGCTATGCACTGCCAGACGATGAGCAGCGCGAACATAAAGATCAGTGCGGGCAGATTTGCATTCTTTTTCATGCCTGCACCTCTTTTCTGAGCAGCGAAATCAGATTTTCTCTCAGCTCGAGCATCTTCGGGTCGGTCAGGCACGCACGCGTGCGCGGATACGGTGCAGGCACCTTAAACGAGTGCAGCTTGCGGATCGGTGTATCCTCCACGACCAGAACACGGCCGGACAGGAAAATAGCCTCCTCTACATCGTGGGTGATGAACAGGACGGTCTTGCTGTCCTGCTCCCACTGATCGAGCAGCCATTCCTGCATGGTAATGCGCGTGAGAAAGTCCAGTGCGGAAAACGGTTCATCGAGCAACAGCAGTTCCGAGCCGGTCAGCAGCGTACGCGCGAATGCCGCACGCTGACGCATGCCGCCGGAAAGCTCCTCCGGGCGCTTGTCGCCCCAGCCAGCCAAACCGACGTGCTCGAGCGTTTCCGCCGCACGCTTGTCCATCTCCGCGCGGGAAATGCCGCCGCGAATTTCCATCGGCAGACGCAGGTTTTCGTTCACCGTGCGCCACGGAAACAGCAGGTCGCGCTGCGGCATGTAGCCGCAGTAGCCGCGCCGTCCGTCGATGCTCTTGCCGTCCACCAGAATTTCACCGCTCTTGCGCGGCAGAAGCTGGTTGGTCAGGCGGAAAATGGTGGATTTGCCGCAGCCGGACGGCCCGATGACCGACACAAATTCTCCCTTCTCAAGATGGAAGGACAGACCGTCGATGATGTTAAAATCCTCACTGTCGTACTGAAAAACGACGCTCTGAAACTCCAGCATGGCTTACATCGCCTCGTTCCAGACCATGTCCCAGAACATGCCCTCGTAGCGCGAGCATGCGACGAAAATATCGGTCAGACGCGCAAGCTGCGGCTCGGTATAGCCCTCACTCAGGCGCTCCATATAAGCGACCAGCTTGCGGTTTTCTGCCGCATAGTCCTCGGATGCGTAGCCCTGTACCCACTCACCGTAGAACTCATGCTGATCGGCGTTCGGGTAGTTGGCGACGATCCACTTGGCGATGTATTCATAGCTGAGTGCACACGAAAGCACAGCCGCCATGATCTCCGCCGGACCTTCCTCGGCCGCAACAGCGCGCATGTATGAGGTGTAAGACTCGTTATTCAGCGATGGCTTGACGCGCTCTGCATCCTCCTCGGTGATGCCGAGACGGCCCATGTAGCCGCGGTGAATGTTCATCTCGCCGCCGAGAATATTCGCCACCGAGGTTGCGAACACGCGCATGATCTCGGGATCACGGGACTTGACAACGCCCTGCGCGAATACCTTTGCGTAATCAAACAGGTAAACATAATCCTGCAGAAGATAAAAACGAAATTTTTGAATGTCGAGGCTGCCGTCGGCAATACCGTGGACAAACGGATGGTTCAGATAGCCTTCCCAGATGTCCTGC
Organism: Butyricicoccus sp. AF18-9LB; assembly: GCF_027684505.1. NCBI lineage: Bacteria > Bacillati > Bacillota > Clostridia > Eubacteriales > Butyricicoccaceae > Butyricicoccus > Butyricicoccus sp. AF18-9LB. Next base: position 14,804 of record NZ_JAQCWA010000008.1, on the reverse strand, counting down.
GTTGCGGCAAGCAGTCTTTCGGTGGTTTTGTTGTTCAAGGTGGTACCCCCAATGAAAGTATGTTGATGATTTTCCTAAGACTGACGGCAAAATTCTGCCGGCAGCATTTTTCTGCTTACAGAATCTGCAAACAGAGGTTCGGCGTCAGCTCGTCCGCGTTCAGCAGACTTACCGCGTCGATCAGGCGCGTACGAAAGGAAGCGGTGCCCTCCATCTCTTTACGCACACGCGCCTCGGCTGTTTCTCCGCAATGCTTCATCACCTCCGATGCCGTGACTGCGGCTTCTAACAATATATCTGGATTCGCACCGCAGTATACGCCGGTCAGCGAGGTGAGCATACAGCCTGCGCCGGTGATCCGCCGCAGATACGTACTGCCGCCGCGTACCACTGCGGTACGGGTTCCATCGGTAATCACATCCATCGCGCCGGTGAGCATGACGACAGCTCCGGTCCGGCGGCTGAACGACCGCAGCCACGCTGCGGATTCCTGTAAATTGTCCTCGGTCACGCTGTCGAGCGCACTGGCTTCCACGCCGGTCTCCTGCTCGGCGCCGGCGGCGAGCGCCCGCACCTCGGATGCATTGCCGCGAATGACCGAAACAAGATTTTCACTTAGCAGACGGGAACACATTTCACGCCGGAGCGTGCTGGCACCGGCGGCTACCGGATCGAGTACGACCGGATTGCCGTTTCGCCTGGCAATCTTGGCTGCACGCAGCATGGCCTCCTGTGCACGGACAGCGCCCATGTTGATTACAAGTGCCTGCGCGTGCGAGGTAATCTCCTCGACCTCACGCTCATCCTGCGCCATAATGGCCGTGCCGCCTGCCGCAAGGATGATATTCGCACAGTCGTTGATGGTAACATTATTAGTGATGGAATGCACCATCGGTGTGCGGTTCTGCGTGTTTTCGAGAACGGTTTTAATGGTTTCGATCAATGCTTAGCACCTTCCAGTGCGCTGAGAACATGCGTGCGCTTGAGGGCGCTCAGCACCAGAACCGAAATCGCCGCACCTACCGCAGTGGACACGAGGAAGGACGGCACAAAGGTGAACAGAGCTGCCTTGGTATTGCCCATCACGAATGCGGCAATCGGGTAGGAAGCCAGACCGCCGAGAATGCCGGTGCCGAATACCTCACCAACGTAAGCGACCGGCAGCTTCGGGCAGGCCTTGTAGGCCAGACCGCACAGCAGCGCACCGATCATCGAGCCGGGGAATGCCAGCAGACTTCCCAAGCCGAGCACATTGCGAATCAGTGCTGCTGCAAAGCCCATGCCGAGCGCGTACCACGGGCCCAGCAGAACGGCGCCGAGCACATTTACCATATGCTGCACCGGCGAGCACTTTGCGCCAAGCACCGGTATGGAAAACAGGCTGCCAACGACTGCAACTGCGACGAGAACGCCTGCAATGGTCAGCTTACGGATAGAATTCTTTTTCATTGTCTTTCACTCCTCCGAAAAAATACGGCAAAAATGGTTGAGCGGACCGCAGCCATGCCCCAGACCGGGTGCATGACGGATAGCGTCGGTGACGTACTCTTTAGACAGCTTTACCGCTTCGGGCACGCTGTGGCCAAGCGCCAGATTGGATGCGATCGCAGAGGACAGCGTGCAGCCCGTGCCATGCGTGCTGGTGGTGTCGATCTGCTCAATCTCAATGCGGTGACAGGTCTCGCCGTCAAACAGTACATCCACCGCGCCCGCGATGTTCTTGCCGCCCTTGACTAGCACGTTTCTGCAGCCCTTGGCATAGATGCGGCGTGCCGCCTCCTCCATGTCCTCCGGCGTGCGGATTTCCATATCTGCCAGATACTGCGCCTCCGGTACGTTCGGAGTCAGCACCTCAGCAAACGGCAGCACGGTCTCAATAAGTGTGCCGACAGACGCCGGATCCATCAGCGGATCACCGTTTTTGGCGAACATCACCGGATCAATCACGATGTGCGCCGGCTTGTACTGTGCCAGCTTGCCGGCTACCGCCTTCATGCACTCCGGCGAGGACAGCATGCCGATTTTAACCGCATCCGGCACAATATCCTCAAATACGGCATCGATCTGCTCTTCGATCATCTTGGGACTGATGTCCTGAATGTCGATCACGCGTGCGGTGTTTTCCGCTACGACTGATACGATAACGCTCATGCCGAACACGCCGTGTGCCGCCATGGTTTTCAGATCGGCCTGTACACCTGCACCGCCGGAGCAGTCCGAACCGGCAATGGTAAGCACTGTTTTCATTCCTGTTCCCTCCAATTTTATCATCGCTGCCGGGAAAATAAAAAACGCCTCGTTTTCACCCTGCGGCAAAACCGAAGCACTCAATCCCAGCAATGCGACAGCTTCCCTACAATGGCATTAACCAACAGGTTCAAAAGGTTGGGTTTCTCGCCCTCTCAGCCGCTCATCACAGCACCCTTGCTTGTCTTTTATATAATATCAGTATAAGCCGTGTAAAATGCATTTGTCAAGTATAGAATCTTGCTGTATCTGATACGCCGTTAAAAAATAAACAAATTTTTATTTATCAATACTGCCGGATTTGCAGGTGTTGCCAAAATTGCATTTTTCGTCTCCTGTCCGGTTGACAAACGGCAAAAAGAGGTCTATCATACGAATCGTTCAGTAGCCAAATGCTTTGAACAGGACATGACGTATCCGTATCACCGCTCACAGAAAGCCGTCGGTCGTGCAAGACGGCAGCAAGGCACGGGTTCGCTATCCCCTGCGAGCAGCTTCGATCAAAGGCAATGCCGAGTAGTCGAGGCCGGATATCCACCGTTAACAGGAAAAGCCCTCCGGAAGAATGCGGTACCGGGCGGCAATGAGAGGTCGGCAGCGTACTGTCGGCAAGCAAAGTGGTAACGCGGAAGTAAATACAGCAATAATGTATATGCCTTCGTCTTTGCAGGATCATCTTCGTGATCCTCCTGCATGGACGAAGGCTTTTTTGCGTACCTTTGGCTGCGGAATCGCAAATCATTTCAAGAAAGAGACGAAAAAACATGAACACACTTGTAATCGTGCTGATCGCGGCTGTTGTTCTGTTCGGCGCGTACGTTTTCTACGGACGCTGGCTGGCGAACAAATGGGGTATCGACCCGAAAGCCAAGACGCCTGCCGTTGAATTTAATGACGGCAAGGACTTTGTGCCGACCAACGGCTGGACGGTATTCAGTCACCAGTTCTCCTCCATCGCGGGCGCAGGCCCTGTAACCGGCGCAATTCAGGCTGCGGCGTTCGGCTGGCTGCCGGTACTGCTGTGGGTGCTGATCGGCGGCGTATTCTTCGGCGCGGTAGCCGACTTCGGCGCGCTGTACGCTTCGGTTAAGAACAAGGGCAAGTCGATGGGTATGCTGATTGAGAAGTACATCGGCAAAACCGGCCGCAAGCTGTTCCTGATTTTCTCGTGGATCTTCTGCTGCATCGTTGTTGCGGCATTCGCAGATATGGTTGCGGGCACATTCAACGCCTACACTGTCACTGACGCAGGCGTTACCGAGCTGGCTGCTGCCGCAACCACCAACGGTGCGGCAGGCATGATCTCCATCATGTTTATGGTATTCGCGGTTGTGCTCGGCCTTATCCAGAAAAAGTTTAACCTGACCGGCTGGAAAGAAGCAGTTGTCGGCATTGTGTGCATCGTTGCCTCCTTTGCAATCGGCATGAACTGCCCGCTTATCTTCGGTAAGGCAGCATGGAGCTATATCACCTTCGTTTATATCTTCTTCGCCGCTGTCCTTCCGATGTGGCTGCTCAAGCAGCCGCGCGACTACATGACCACCTTCATGTTCATCTGCATGATCGCAGGCGCAGTTGTCGGTCTGGTTGTTGCACATCCGACTATGAACCTGCCGGTATTCACCGGTTTTACCAATGAGAAGCTTGGCACGATGTTCCCGATCCTGTTTGTAACCGTTGCATGCGGTGCGGTTTCCGGTTTCCACAGCCTGGTTTCCTCGGGTACGTCCTCCAAGACCATTGCGAACGAAAAGGACATGCCCAAGGTTGGCTACGGCGCGATGGTGTTGGAAAGCCTGCTGGCTGTTTTGGCACTGTGCGTTGCTGGTGCTGCTGCAGCAGCTGACGGTACGCCGGCAGCGGGCACGCCGTTTCAGGTATTCAGCAGCGGTGTCGCAGGCTTCTTCGAGATGTTCGGCGTTCCGGTTTATGTTGCCACTGCATTTATGACCATGTGCGTTTCTGCACTGGCGCTGACCAGTCTGGACGCGGTTGCGCGTATCGGCCGCATGAGTTTTCAGGAGCTGTTCTCCATCGATGACATGGAGCATGCCGAGGGCTGGCGCAAGCTGTTCTGCAACGTATATTTCTCCACGATTATCACGCTGGCATTTGGCTTTCTGCTTACCAAGATCGGCTACGCCAATATCTGGCCGCTGTTCGGTTCTGCCAACCAGCTGCTGAGCGCTCTGGTGCTTATCACGCTCTGCGTATTCCTCAAGGTTACCGGCCGCAGCAACAAGATGATCTTCCCGCCGCTGGTCATCATGCTGTGTGTTACCTTCACCGCGCTGGTGCAGCGTTTCCTTGCTATGGTAAAGGCGATCTCTGCTGCCGCCTCAACGGCTATTCCGGCCGGTGAGACCACTTGGGGAGCGGTATTCATCGCAAACGGTCTGCAGCTTATCCTTGCGGTACTGCTGATCGTACTCGGTCTGACGATCGTTATCCACTCGTTCAAGAGCTATGCCAAGAGCGAGAGAAACAGTGAGAACGCGTAAAGCCGATTCTCCATATAACAAAAACGGCTTCGAAAAACCGAAGCCGCGAGACTATCGAAAAACCCGGTTGCAGCCTAATCGCAACCGGGTTTCTTGATAGGAAAAAATTCACGGAGTAATTACGGATTACTCATTCCTGATTATTCTTAAGGCAACACCGCACAATTAAAGCTGCTCGCGGATCAGTGCACCCATCTCGGAGGTGGACAGTACCTTCTCGCCCTTTGCGGCGATGTCCGCGGTGCGGTGGCCTGCGTTGAGGACATTCTCAACAGCGCTTTCGATGGCGTCTGCCTCGTCCTTCAGACCGAAGGAGTAGCGCAGCATCATCGCGCACGACAGGATGGTCGCGATCGGGTTTGCGATGCCCTTGCCCGCGATGTCCGGCGCGGAGCCGTGGATAGGCTCATACATACCCTTGCCGCTCTCATTCATCGAGGCGGATGGCAGCATACCAATGGAGCCGGTGATCATAGAAGCCTCGTCAGACAGAATATCACCGAACAGGTTGCCGGTTACGATAACATCGAACTGACCCGGATTGCGGACAAGCTGCATCGCGCAGTTGTCAACATACATATCGGTGTACTCGACCTCCGGGTACTCGTCCTTGATGCGGTGCATGGTTTCGCGCCATACGCGGCTGGTTTCGAGCACGTTTGCCTTGTCTACCGAGCAGACCTTCTTATTGCGCTTCATCGCCATCTCAAAAGCACGGCGGCCGATGCGCTCTACCTCATAAACCGAGTAGTTCATGTCGTCTGCACCGGTCTCGCCCCAGCCCTTGTCGCTCTCGCGGCGGTAGTGCTTGCCGAAGTAAACATCGCCGGTCAGCTCACGGCAAACGAGAATGTCGAAGCCGTCACCAATAATCTCAGGCTTGATCGGGCACGCATCCGCAAGTGCCTTGTGCATCTGCGCCGGGCGCAGGTTGACGAACAGACCCAGTGCGGCGCGCAGACCGAGCAGTGCCTTCTCCGGACGCTTTGCACTCGGCACATCGTCCCACTTCGGACCGCCGACTGCACCGAGCAGAACGGAATCCGCGTTCTTGCAGATCTCGATGGTCTCATCGGTCAGCGGGATGCCGTTCTTGTCGATCGAGCAGCCGCCTGCGAGGACCTCCTGAAAACCAAACTTGTGGCCGAACTTCTCGCCGACCTTATCGAGCACGAGCATAGCCTCGGATACGATCTCCGGGCCGATGCCGTCACCCTTGACAACAGCAATATTGTATTCCATGGGATTATGCCTCTCTCTCCTTGAGCGACTTGAGCAGGCCGCCTGCCTTGATGATGTTCTGGATAAACGGCGGGAATGCAGCTGCCTGCCAGCTCTCGCCCTTGGTAACGTCGGTGATCACGCCGGTGTCGAAGTTGACCTCTACCTCGTCGCCTGCGTCGATGCCGTTGGCCGCTGCCTCGCACTCGAGGATCGGCAGACCGATATTGATGGCGTTGCGGTAGAAGATACGCGCGAACGAGGACGCGATAACGCAGGAAACGCCGTTCTCGCGGAGAACGAGCGGTGCGTGCTCACGGGAGGAGCCGCAGCCGAAGTTGCGGGTTGCGACAACGATGTCGCCCGGGTGCATATTCTTTACGAAATCCGCGTCGATGTCCTCCATTGCGTGGGTGGACAGCTCCTTCGGGTCTGCGATATTCAGATAACGTGCGGGGATGATAACGTCGGTATCGACATTATCGCCGTACTTGAAAACCTTGCCTTTTGCGTTCATGGTATGTGTTTCCTCCCTTACTTCAGGTCGTCCGGTGCGCAGATATAGCCTGCTACCGCACTTGCGGCAGCGACGGCCGGGCTTGCCAGATAAATTTCCGAGGTGATATGACCCATACGGCCTACAAAGTTGCGGTTGGTGGTGGAAACCGCCTTCTCGCCGTGCGCCAGAATACCCATATGACCGCCGAGGCACGGGCCGCAGGTCGGCGTGGAAACGATAGCGCCGGCCTGAATGAAGATCTTGGTCAGACCCTCCTCGATGCACTGCAGGTAAACTTCCTGTGTTGCGGGGATGATGATGGTGCGCACATTCGGATTTACCTTGCGGCCCTTGAGAATTTCGGCTGCAACGCGCATATCGTCGATGCGGCCGTTGGTGCAGGAGCCGATGACCGACTGCTGAACCTCAATATGGCCGAGGTCGTCAATGGTCTTGGTGTTCTCCGGCAGGTGCGGGCACGCGATGGTCGGACGGAGTGCAGACAGGTCGATCTCGATGGTCTGCTCGTACTCGGCGTCAGCGTCGGCCTCGAATGCGGTAACCTCGCGGTTTACGCGGCCCTTGATGTAATTCATCGTCTTGTCGTCTACTGGGAAGATGCCGTTCTTTGCACCGGCCTCGATGGCCATGTTGCAGATGGTGAAGCGGTCGTCCATGGACAGCGCGTGTGCACCCTCGCCGACGAACTCCATCGACTTGTACAGAGCGCCGTCCACGCCGATCTTGCCGATGATGTGCAGGATGACGTCCTTGCCGGATACCCACGGGCTCAGCTTGCCGGTGAGCACAAACTTGATGGCGCTCGGCACCTTGAACCATGCCTTGCCGGTCGCCATGCCTGCGGCGAGATCGGTAGAACCGACGCCGGTGGAGAATGCGCCCAGTGCGCCGTAGGTGCAAGTGTGGCTGTCCGCGCCGATGATAAGCTCACCGGGAGCGGTCAGGCCTTTTTCCGGCAGCAGCGCGTGCTCGATACCCATTGCGCCAACGTCGAAAAAGTTTACGATGTTGTACTTCTTGGAGAACTCGCGGCACTCGAGGCACTGCTCTGCGGACTTAATATCCTTGTTCGGTGCAAAGTGGTCCATTACCAGTGCGATCTTGGTGTTGTCGAACACCTTATCGAAGCCCGCCTTCTCCATCTCTCGGATGGCAACCGGACCGGTGATATCGTTTGCCAGCGTGAGATCTACGTTTGCCTCGATCAGCTGACCTGCCGTTACGCTTTCCAGACCCGCATGCTTTGCGAGGATCTTCTGCGTCATTGTCATACCCATAACAGCGTTCCTCCTGCTGAATTAGTCGTTAAAATACTTGTTAATGCCGTTGATGTACGCCTTGATGGACGCCTCCATAACGTCAACCGATACGCCGCGGCCGGTAACAACCTCGTTGCTGCCGTCTACGCGGATCTTGACAATAGCCTCGCTCTGTGCGTCCTCGCCGTCGGTCAGTGCGCGCAGCGAGTAGTCCTCCAGAACGATTTCCTTGCCGATGATCTTGTCGATTGCATGGAACGATGCATTGATCGGGCCGTCGGAAGCGGCAGCACGCTCAAACATCTCGTCGCCCTTCTTGACGCGGATAACAGCGGTAGAGGTAATGGTGTTGCCAGAGTTGATGACAAAGCGGTCGAGCGTGTAGCGCTCCTCGCCGGAAACCGGAACAGCACCGATCAGACCCTCGAGGTCGCGATCCTTGATGACCTTCTTCTTGTCGGCCAGAACCTTGAACTTCTCGAATGCCTTCTCGAGCTTCTCGTGATCGAGCGTGTAGCCCAGCTCATGCAGGCGCTCCTCGAACGCATGGCGGCCGGAATGCTTGCCGAGCACGATCGCGTTCTTCGGGATGCCGACGGATTCCGGAGTCATGATCTCGTAGGTTTCCTTGTTGGCCATCACGCCGTGCTGGTGGATGCCCGCCTCGTGTGCGAACGCATTTGCACCGACGATCGGCTTAGTCGGTGCAACAGCAACGCCGGTAATGGTCTGGATCATGCGGCTTGCGCGGTAGATCTGGGTGGTTTCGATGTTGCAGCCGATGCCGAAGTGGTCGGCACGGGTCTTGAGCGCCATGACGCACTCCTCCATGGAGGCGTTGCCGGCACGCTCGCCGATGCCGTTGATGGTGCACTCGATCTGGTCAATACCGGCTTCAACGCCTGCCAGAGAGTTTGCAACTGCCATGCCGAGGTCGTTGTGCATATGGCAGGACAGGATGACGTTCTCGATACCCTCGGTGTGCTCACGCAGGTACTTGATGCGGGAGGCGTACTCCTGCGGGATCATGTAGCCGACGGTATCCGGAATGTTGATGGTAGTAGCACCGGCCTTGATGGCGGTTTCAACGACGCGGCACAGGAAGTCGAGGTCGGAGCGGGTTGCGTCCTCAGCGGAGAACTCGATGTCCGAGCAGAACTTCTTGGCGAAGGCCACGTTATGTGCTACGGATTCCAGCACCTCGTCCGGCGTCATCTTCAGCTTGTACTCCATGTGTACCGGACTGGTTGCCAGGAAGGTGTGAATGCGGGCAGACTCTGCACGGCGAATGGAGTTCCATGCCGCCTCGATGTCCTGCTCACGGCAGCGTGCCAGCGAGCAGATGGTAGCGCCGCGTACAGTATCAGCGATTGCTGCGATAGCAGCAGCATCGCCGGGCGAAGCAGCGGCAAAGCCTGCTTCAATGATATCAACCTTGAGGGCTTCGAGCTGCTTTGCGACCTCGATCTTCTCATTCAGGTTCATGCTGCAGCCGGGAGACTGCTCACCGTCACGCAGCGTCGTATCAAAAATCTTAACTGTTCTTCCCATGGTATCTTGTCCTCTCCTATTCAGAATTTTACCGGGCTTACAGGGACAAAAAAAGCTTCGTCCCTTAATCCAATCATTAAGAGACGAAGCGAAAGCTCCGCGGTACCACTCTTGTTGCCGCAGTATGGTGCGACCACTCTATGCACATCTGACAATGCGCTCCCCTGTAACGGTGGGTATCCGTTCCCTCCTACCGGTCCGAAGGACTTTCAGCGGACAGCTCCCGGGCGAGTTTCACTGCTTCCTGACGCTGCCTTACACCAACCGGCAACTCTCTGCGGACAGGGGTGACAATTACTTTACCCGTTCATCACCTTTATCAATATGTTTTATATTAGACCTCTGAGCCACTGTTGTCAAGACTTTTTTTACTTGAGGCTGCGACGACCGGCCTTGCTGCACCGTAAACAGATTTGACAAACCTTCCCCGATATAGTAAAATAACATTGTATACAGGAAAACGCTGTTTTCCTGAGCACATCTGTTAAAAGCAGTGAAGAGAAGAGTACGCAGTGAGGTACGTCAAAGCGAGTTCCGGGCGGTGAAAGCGGAGCGCAGAGGGCACTGCCGAACATGGTCTTGGAGCTTCGCACCGAACCTGCTTTATAATAGTAGGCAAGGCTGCGGCGGCAAGGTCCTGCCGTTATCGAGGACGATGGGTAGCATCCTACCCGCTGAGGCGCCTTTCCGCGAGGAAGGCGTAAAGCAAGGTGGTAACACGGAAGGTTTGTCCTCCGTCCTTGCAGTGGCAAAATACAGGCCATTGCAGGAACGGAGGATTTTTTGTTCCCTGTTCCCCGCTGTTACGCATAAAACATATTTATATATGTAAGGAGAGAATACACGAATGGACAAGAAACCCTATTATATCTCGACGGCGATCGCCTATACCTCGGCGAAGCCGCACATCGGCAACACCTACGAGATCGTGCTGGCCGACGCTATCGCACGCTACAAGCGCATGACCGGTTACGATGTTTACTTCCAGACCGGTACGGACGAGCATGGTCAGAAGATTCAGGAGAAGGCCGAGGCAGCCGGCATTACGCCGCAGCAGCACGTTGATAAGGTTGCCGGTGAGGTTAAGACCATCTGGGATCTGATGAACACCACCTATGACAAATTCATCCGCACCACCGACCCGATGCATGAGAAAAAAGTGCAGAAGATCTTCAAAAAGCTTTATGATCAGGGCGATATTTACAAGGGTGCGTACAAGGGCAAATACTGCAAGCCGTGTGAGTCCTTCTGGACCGAAAGCCAGCTGAAGGACGGCTGCTGCCCGGACTGCGGCCGCCCGTGTGTAGACGCTGAGGAGGAGGCATACTTCTTCCGCATGAGCAAGTACGCCGACCGCCTGATGAAGCACATCGAGGAGCACCCCGAGTTCATTCAGCCGGAGAGCCGCAAGAACGAGATGGTAAACAACTTCCTCAAGCCGGGACTTCAGGACCTGTGTGTTTCCCGCACCTCGTTCAGCTGGGGTATTCCGGTAGACTTTGACCCGGGCCATGTTGTTTACGTTTGGCTGGATGCGCTTACCAACTATATCACCTTCTGCGGCTACGATCCGGACGGCAACCACGATGAGCACTACAAGAAGTTCTGGCCGGCGGACGTGCACCTGATCGGCAAGGATATCATTCGCTTCCACACGATTTACTGGCCTATCTTCCTGATGGCGCTCGGCGAGCCGCTGCCCAAGCAGGTATTCGGTCATCCGTGGCTGCTGGTCGGCGACGGCAAGATGTCCAAATCGCTCGGCAACGTTATCTATGCGGACGATCTGGTTCGCCTGTTCGGTGTGGATGCCATCCGCTACTACGTTCTGCACGAGATGCCGTTCGCAAATGACGGTGTGCTCTCCTACGAGCTGATCTGCGAACGCATTAACTCTGATCTGGCAAATGTGCTCGGCAATCTGGTCAACCGCACGATTGCCATGACCAAGAAGTATTTCGGCGGTATTGTTCCGGCGCCGACCGCACCGGAAGCACTCGACGACGAGCTGAAGGCAGTCGCACTCGGTCTGCCGGCGGCTGTTGAGAAGAAGATGGACACCCTGCACGTTGCAGATGCCATCGACGAGGTATTTGCACTGCTGCGTCGCTCCAACAAGTATATCGACGAGACCATGCCGTGGGCACTCGCCAAGGACGAGAGCAAGCAGGCGCGTCTGGGCACGGTGCTGTACAACCTGCTCGAAGCGATCCGCTTTGCCGCTGTTGAGTTGAAGCCGTATCTGCCGGACACCGCGGACAAGATTTTCGCACAGCTGGGTGTTGAAAACAAGGGCGTCGAGAGCCTGACCTCGTTTGACGGCATGCAGCCGGGTCAGCCGGTCGGCGAAGCCTCCATCCTGTTCGAGCGCATCGACATTCCGAAGAAGCTCGCTGAGATCGAGGAGGAAAAGAAGGCTGCCGAGGCAGAGCAGAAGCCTGCAGTTGAGTTCCTGCCGGATATCCCGTTTGACGATTTCTGCAAGGTCGATATGACGGTCTGCAAGGTACTCGCATGCGAGAACGTCAAGAAGAGCAATAAGCTGCTCAAGTTCCAGCTGGATGACGGCTCGGGCACGCCGCGTCAGATTCTGTCCGGTATTGCCAAGTATTACAAGCCGGAGGAGCTGGTCGGCAAGACGGTCGTCGCCGTTACCAACCTGCCGCCGCGCAAGATGATGGGTCAGGAGTCCAACGGCATGCTGCTTTCCGCCGAAAAGGACGAAAAGCTCAACCTGCTCATGCTGGACGACAGCATTCCGGCTGGCGCTAAACTGTGCTAAAATAAACACACTTTACAACGGATTCCGCAGGGCGGGGTGCCCTCACCCCGCCGCACATAAACGGGAACACTCGGTTGCAACGGCGGGCTGAGGGCAGCCCGCCCTACGAATGGGTTAACAGATGTGTTATCCCATGTATAATTTCGCACACACTACAATCAACAATTTAGGAAGCGAAAATTATGACAAGAGGGCGAAATGCAATGTGGATCATTTATGCGCTGCTCTCTGCGGTATTTGCCGCACTGACAACGATTTTAGCCAAAATCGGCGTGGAAAACGTGGACAGCACGCTTGCTACTGCTATCCGAACCGCTGTGGTGCTCGTGATGGCATGGGGCATGGTCTTCCTGCTGGGAAAACAGGGCGGCGTAAGCGCAATCGGCGCCAAAAGCTGGGTATTTCTTACCCTGTCCGGACTGGCGACCGGCGGCTCGTGGCTGTTTTACTACAAGGCACTGCAGATGGGAGAGGCTAGCCGTGTGGCTCCGATCGACAAGCTGAGCGTTGTTATCACGATGATTCTGGCGTTTGTTGTCCTGCACGAGACCGTGACGGTCAAGGGTGTGATCGGCGGCATTCTGATTGCGGCAGGCACGCTGTTTATGATTCTGTGATATATTTTAAGCAAAAGAGTTAAGGCAATACCGCATAATTGAACAAGAGTGATTTA
>NZ_JAQCWA010000008.1:0-2040 GCF_027684505.1 Butyricicoccus sp. AF18-9LB | reverse complement strand
CACAAAATTTCCGCAAAGCACCGCGGCAGTGCGACCGGAGCCTGCACAAGGAGCCGCCGCTTTAATTGTGCGGTGTTGCCTTAAGAACAGAGTGGAGAGTGAAGAGTAGAGATTTATGTTTTCTGCACTCTCTGCTCTTCACTCTGTTATTGAGGGTTTTACATGCACAAAAAATACTTCTTTTTTGATATTGACGGCACGCTTTCCACCGGTCTCACCACCATGATGCCGGAAAGCGCAGTAAAGGCACTGGCGCAGCTTCGTGCGAACGGCCACTTTACCGCCATTGCGACCGGACGGCTGCAGGCATCTGCAGCAGCCGTTGCCGCGCGCTACGGCTTCACGGACATTGTAGCGGACGGCGGCTGGAGCGTAACGCACAACGGCGAAATTGTCGAGATGGAGTCGCTGCCGGCGGCCGACTGCATTGCGCTGATCGAGCGGCTTGAGCAGGCCGGTATTCCGTGGGCGGTGTCGCCGGAGAATGAGAAACTATGCGTAACAACGGATAAAAATTATCTTCCGTATGCACCGGAGAACTACTTCCCTGTTCTGTGGGACCCGCATTTTGATTATCACAGGCTGGAGCATCTGTACAAGGTTTACTACGTCTGCACGCCTGATGAGGAGAATCATATTGACGCGGGCGGTCTGCCGCTTGTGCGGTACAATCCCCATGTGATTTTCGTTGAGCCGAAGGAAAAACAGCGAGGTATTCGCTATTTTCAGCAGCTTTTATCCATTCCAGATGAGGATATTGTGGTGTTTGGCGACGGCATGAACGACATCTGCATGTTCGGTCAGGGATGGCTGTCGATTGCGATGGGCAATGCCCGCGCCGCGCTCAAGGAGAAAGCGGATTACATCACAACCGACGTGGATAAGGACGGACTTTGGAACGCCTGCAGGCATTTCGGCTGGATTTGAGGAAGGTTTACTATGCTTTTTGATACACATGCACACTATGACGATGAACGGTTCGACGAGGACCGCGATACGCTGCTGGCTTCCATGCCCGAGAACAATGTCGGCCTGATTCTCAATCCCGGCTGCGATGTGGAAAGCTCGCGCAAAGCGGTCAGCTACGCGAATAAATATCCATTTTTATATGCGGCGGTCGGTATTCACCCGGAGAACATCGAGGACGGCTGGGAGGCTGATCTGGAGACCATCCGCGCACTGGCACAGAACGAAAGCAAGGTTCGCGCCATCGGCGAAATTGGTCTTGACTATTACTGGGAAAAAGACGAGCGTGCACGTGCGCGGCAGCAGGTTGTATTTGCCCGCCAAATGAAGCTGGCGCGTGCACTGCACCTTCCTGTCATCGTGCATGACCGCGATGCGCACGCCGACAGCATGGAGATCACCCGTCGGTATCCGGATGTGATCGGCGTGTACCACTGCTATGCCGGTCACATCGAAATGGCACGCGAACTGCTGAAACTCGGGTATTATCTGTCATTCACCGGTGTTATCACGTTCAAAAATGCCAAAAAAGCGAAGGAAGTCATTCGTGAAGTGCCGATTGAGCGATTGATGATCGAGACCGATTCGCCCTACATGGCACCCGAGCCGTTTCGCGGCCGCCGTAATTCCTCGCTGTATGTGCATCGCATGGCTGAGACTATCGCGGAAATCAAGGGCATGAGTGCCGCAGAGGTTGAACGGATTACAACCGAAAACGGCAGACAGCTGTTTGGTATTTCCGGGTAAGATAGAACAAAACAGGGACAAGAGGTAAAATCTCTTGTCCCTGTTTTGTATGGTGGAGACGGTGGGGATCGAACCCATGACCTCTTGACTGCCAGTCAAACGCTCTCCCAGCTGAGCTACGCCCCCGATTCGGCTAAAATAACTTCGTATAAAAATTATAACGCAACGGATCGGTTAATGTCAAGCACAGAGCATCTGGCAGTATCACCGAAATCGCAAAGTAAAAATTGGTAGTGCTGCCTAAAATTTAGGCGGAACTGCCAATTTTTATCCGCTGCTGTGACTCCATCCCAAACTTTGTGTAAACCTCCAACAAGGTGTAGAATA
>NZ_JAQCWA010000071.1:0-502 GCF_027684505.1 Butyricicoccus sp. AF18-9LB | reverse complement strand
CTCAAGGAGATGGTAAAGAAGGTTGAGCCGCACGGCATCAAGCTGTCCATCGAATTCTGCGGCGCACCGACCATGTCCATCAACCGCTTCGAGTACGCTTACGACATCGTTACCGAGGTAGATCATCCGCTGGTCGGCATCACCCTCGATCAGTACCACTTCCATGCTATGGCTTCCGAGTGGGCTGCTCTCGAGAAGGCTGACGGCAAGAAGATTTTCGTATGGCACCTGAACGGCATGGAGAATATGCCGTGCGGCGCTGCTTACAACAACGACGAGAAGCGTCTGTGGCCGGGCGAGCCGGGCGACTGCCTCGACCACAAGCGTTACGCAGATACCCTCAAGAAGATCGGCTTTGAAGGCGACGTTTGCACCATGGAGGTGTTCCGTCCGGACTACTACAAGCTGTCCAACGAGGAGAATATCAAGAAGGCCGCTGAGGTTACCAAGGCACATGTTGCGAAGTACTGGGCTGACTGATTTCACAGAGTGAAGATTTAAG
>NZ_JAQCWA010000070.1:0-514 GCF_027684505.1 Butyricicoccus sp. AF18-9LB | reverse complement strand
CTTGCGCATTCACCATGTTTGCTGGTGCAGCGTTCACGGATTCGGCTGACATTAAGGTTGACACCGAAGTTGTGGACACTCTGGTATCGCTGGGCGTAGTTAACGGCTACGACGATGGCTCTTTCAAGCCGAACGGTACCGTAACCCGTGCGGAGATGGCGAAGATGATCTACGTTCTGCGCACCGGTAATTCTGACGCTTCTGCGTACAACGACGACAAGACCTCTTTCACCGACATTGGCTCCCACTGGGCTCGCGGCTACATCAAGTACTGCCAGTCTCTGGGCATCATTGCTACCAAGTTCTGCCCGAACGACAAGGTAACCGCTCAGGAAGCTGCTAAGATACTGCTCGTAACCCTCGGCTACGACGCAACTAAGGCTGGTCTGACCGGTTCCAGCTGGGCTGCAAAGACCAACGCACTGGCTGACGAGAACGGCCTGCTGGACGATGTAAACACCTCGTTCACCTCTGCTTGCCCGCGTCAGTACGCTGCACAGCTGATCTACAACAC
>NZ_JAQCWA010000007.1:84069-121834 GCF_027684505.1 Butyricicoccus sp. AF18-9LB | reverse complement strand
TCCCCGCCCGTTAGGGGCGAACACGCTAACGCAGTTCGCGTCCCCCGCTCAGCCGGTGCAGAGAAAAAGGCTGCCGCCCGGAAGGGGCGAACCCGCTTGCAAAGCGGCTACCCAATCCAAACCGGAGCGGTTTTCTAACGATTCCGTTATTCTTCCACCTTTTCCAGCAGCTTCTGCACATAATTCGGCAGATAGAACGCGCCCTTGTGCAGATTGGTATTGTAATATTTGGTTTCCAGTCCCAGACTGTTCCACCAGTCCGGATTCAGATCGCGCACCGGATGCACGCCGCGCGACGAAAAGCCGAACAGCCAGTGTCCGGACGGGTAGGTCGGGATATGCGCCTGAAACAGACGGCTCAGCTCAAACGAGTGCACGATATTGCGGTGCGCTCTCTGGCACGCCAGTGCATCGCCCTTGTAGAACGGGCTTTCGTGCTGATTGACGAGCACGCCGTGCTCCTTGAGCGCCTTGTAGCAGTTGCCGTAAAATTCCATCGTAAACAGGCCCTCGCCCGGTCCAAACGGGTCGGTCGAGTCGATGATGATAAGGTCGTACTCGTCCTCGATGCGGCGGATATATTTCAGGCCGTCCTGATAGAGAATGTGCACGCGCGGGTCGTCCAGTGAGCACGCCACACCGGGCAGGTACTCCTTGCAGACCGCAACAACGCGCTCGTCGATCTCCACAAGGTCGATATGCTCGATGTGCTGATAGCGGCACAGCTCGCGGACACAGCCGCCGTCACCGCCGCCGATGACGAGCACCTTTTTAATCTTCTCACCGAGCACGGCCAGCGGCACATGCACCATCATTTCGTGATAGATGAACTCGTCCCGCTCGGTCAGCATCATGTAGCCGTCAAGCGTGAGAAACCGACCGAATTCCTCGCATTCAAACACGTCGATGCGCTGAAAATCGCTCTGTTCGGTGTAAAGCTGACGGTCTACCTGTATCTGCAGCCCAACCGTCGGCGTGTGCATTTCAGTAAAGGTAAGTTGCATGGGTGAAACGCTCCTTTTATTCCGGGCTGACAACGCCGCGGATGACCTGCAGGTTGTTCACCTCGGGGTCCTCGGTGCCGAGCAGCATGCAGTTCTTTTCCTTGGCGTAGCGAATATAATCAAGAATATCGCGGGTGATACGCTCACCGGGCGCGAGGATCGGGATGCCGGGCGGATAGCACATGACAAACTCCGCGCAGATGCGTCCGACCGACTCCTCGAGCGGCATGGCCTTCTTGTCCGCGTAGAACGCCTCCTGCGGGCCGGCAACCACCTGCGGAGAGATATACTCCTGCCGCATGAGCGTCGCCTTGTCGCGCTTGTAGCGGCGGCGAATGTCCGCCAGAGCGGCTACCAGACGTTCCAGGTCGCGCTCACGGTCGCCCACCGAAACATAGGCGAGCAGGTTGCCGAGATCACCGAACTCGGTCTGAATATCGTAAAAATCGCGCAGAATGTCGTACACCTCGATGCCCGCCAGACCAACGTCCAGTGTGTTCACCGCCAGCTTGGTCGTGTCGAAATCGTACACGGTGTCGCCGTTGATGAGCTCGCTGCCGTAGGCGTAGTAGTCCCCGATGGCGTTAATCTCCTCACGCGCATAGGTCGTCAGGTCAACGACTTTTCGGAAAATCTCTTTTCCGTGCAGCGCAAGGTTTTTGCGCGAAATATCCAGACTGACCATCAGCAGGTACGAACCGGAGGTCGTCTGGGTCAGGTTTATAATCTGGCGAACGTGCTCCGCGTTCATGGACGGACCGCACAGCAGAAAGCTGGACTGCGTGAGCGAGCCGCCCGACTTGTGCATGGAAACGGATGCTAAATCCGCGCCCGCCGCCATCGCGGAGACCGGCATATTTTCACCGAAGTAGAAATGCGTGCCGTGCGCCTCATCAGCGAGCACCTTCATGCCTGCCGCGTGCGCGAGCCTTACGATTTCCCGAATGTTCGAGCAGATGCCGTAATAGGTCGGGTTGTTGACGAGCACCGCCTTTGCGGACGGGTGCTTTTCAATGGCGGCCTTCACATCCGCGACCGACATGCCGAGCGAAATGCCAAGCCGGTCGTTCATCTGCGGGTTGACGTAAACCGGAATCGCGCCGGTCAGCACCAATGCGTTGATGACGCTGCGGTGTACGTTGCGCGGCAGGATGATCTCGTCTCCGCGCTTGACAACGGACAGGATCATCGCCTGTACGCTGCTCGTCGTGCCGCCCACCATCAGGAAGGCGTGCGCCGCACCGAACGCATCCGCCGCCAGCTCCTCGGCCTCGCGGATAACGCTGGTCGGGTGGCACAGATTGTCGAGCGGCTTCATCGAATTGACGTCCACCGTCATGCACTGCTGACCGAGGAATTTCGTTAATTCCGGCGAGCCGCGTCCGCGCTTGTGTCCGGGCACATCGAACGGCACAATACGCATGTCTTTGAAGTTTTCGAGCGCCTCCATGATCGGCGCGCGGGATTGATCCATAAAAATGCCTTCTTTCGGCAGAGAATGATATGCTGCGCTTTCGCGCGAAGCGCGCATGAAATACAATCTGCGCAGCAGATTGATAAAAACCGGGAGCATGTATCACGGTTTTTATACAAGGAATAAACTTTGTGTGCCGCGCAGCGACGCGCAAAGTTTATTGTGAGACAAAACCGAACATCGTTCGGTTTGTCTTTCTCGATTGAAAATGTATTTTCAATCGAAATCAGTAGATGTTCTTCCCCGAGAAAATCTCAATCATCTCTCGTCTGAGGTCGGAGTGAATCTTGAGTCTTGTTTTCGGCGGCAGCTCATAGATGTCGGTATTGAACAGGTAGTTCTGCAGATCGACCTCCTTGAGCAGCATTCTCGTGTGGAACAGATTGGACTGGTACACGTTAATGTCGTATGCGTCGTACCGCTCGAGCGTTTTCGGGTCGATAAAGTCCTGAATGGACGTCATATGGTGATCCATGAACAGCTTTTTACCCTCGATATCGCGGGTAAAGCCGCGCACGCGGTAGTCCATGGTGATGATATCCGAATCGAACGAGCCGATGAGGTAATCGAGCGTAGACAGCGGCGTGATCTCACCGCAGGTGGCTACGTCAATATCCACGCGGAAGGTGGCAAGGCAGGTATCCGGATGGTACTCCGGATAGGTATGCACGGTAACGTGGCTCTTATCGAGGTGCGCAACGATGGTATCCGGCTCGAGGGCCGGCTTCATGTGCTCCTCCGCGATGAGAAAGGTTACGGAGGCGCCCTGCGGGTCATAATCCTGCTTGGAAATGTGCAGCACATGCGCACCGATCATCTCGGTCACCCGCTCGAGAATGCCGGTCAGTCGTTCGGAGTTGTACTGCTGGTCGATATATTTGATGTAGTCACGCTGTTCGCGCTCGGTCTTTGCATAGCAGACATCATAAATGTTGAAGGACAGCGCCTTGGTCAGGTTGTTGAACCCGTAAAGTTTAAGCTTGTTCTGCATTTCATATCCTCACAATACCAAAAAATCCCCAGGCGAAAGGGGTACACACGGTACGCTTTCACTTGGGGATGATCATTCTCTTTTTGCAGATGCTTCTGCACATTCCGTAGGTTTTATGGAAGAGGAAAGAGTCTATATAGCAAGAATCGTTACTTTTAGGCAATACCGCATAATGAAGCAAGAGCGATTTGCGAGTAAATTTTGTGCCGCAAAGCGCCGCAGTCTTCATTGTAGGTGTTGCCTTTGTACTCTTATTGATCGTTTCACAAGTGTGATGCGCCCGCGGCACACGGCTTTTAGTCAGCCAACTTATAAAATTCAATAAGGCAACAAAGTTGCCAGTTTCGGCATTTGACCCGGCTGTCCGTATGGCCTTGGCACCGTTTTCGCGCAGAAACCGGGCGGTCAAAGAAATTCTGCTGAAAGGCTTCGCCTCTCCGAATAACTTTTATTATAAGGGAATCCGCGTGCAAATGCAAGTTCATCTTGCAAATTTTACGAATTTGATACCGAATCCGCATATACGGTGCCGCCATCACAAAAAGTTTACAGTCTTTGTTTTGAAAAATCGCGTAAAACGTAGTACAATGGAACAGTAAGACGATATCATTCTGAAAAGATAAGGTGAATCATGGCACGCAAAAAGAGAAGCAAGGGACTTCGGGTCAGCCTGATGCTGACAGTCGGACTGATGATCGTGTCGTTTGCGGCGGGCATGCTGACACAGAAGATCGTGTTCCGCGAGCCGCAGACCGACGCCGGTCTGACCTACATTGAGGATATTCCGGTGATGACCGACTTTCTTCCCGAGGGCACACGCGCCCGTCCGGGACAGAAGCGCGAGATCAAATATCTCGTCATCCACGAGACCGACAACACCGGCGCCGGCGCAAATGCGGCCGCGCACAACTCGTTCATCCACCAGAACGCCAACGCCGAGGAGGGCATTGTTTCGTGGCACTACACGGTGGACGATCACGAGATCTACCACCATCTGCCGGATGATGAGACTGCCTATCACGCAGGCGACGGCATGGAGAAGAACGGCGGCAACATGAACGGCATCGGCATTGAAATGTGCGTCAACTCGGACGGCAACTACGAACAGACGCTCATCAACACCGAAAAGCTGTGTGCGCGGCTGCTGATCGAGTACGACCTGAACCCGTCCAAGGCACTGAAAAAGCATCAGGACTTTTCGGGCAAAATCTGTCCGTCCACCCTCATCAACAGCGGCCGCTGGGACGAGTTCTGCAGCGCGGTAACCGCAAAATACAAGGAGCTGAAGGCCGACGAAGCGGCAAAAGCATCATAAGTATTCGGTTAGCAGCATGCAACCATGTGCAAAAACCGTGGAAAATCAAAGGGCGATTTGTCGTAAATCGCTCTTTCTTTTTATCCTCTGATATGGTATACTTCAAATCGTACGCTGTAAAAAAGCTGAAAAATCAAGCGTATATCGAATTCTACTTAAAATTTATCACATTGTGAAGGAGTGAACTGAAATGATCGTTGTACTCAAACAAAACAGCGACAAAGGACATGTCGAAAAACTGATGCAGCATTTCACGGATATGGGGCTGCGGATCAACTATTCCGAGGGCGCAGATACCACCATCCTGGGCCTGATGGGCGACACGACCCGGCTCGATGAAAGGGACATTATGGCGTATGACGTGGTCGAGCGTGTACAGCGCGTGACCGAGCCGTTTAAGGCCGTTAACCGCAAGTTCCACCCCGAGGACACGATCATCGAGGTTGCGGGCCGCAAGATCGGCGCCGGCTACTTCAATGTTATGGCAGGTCCGTGCTCGGTCGAGAACGAAGCACAGATCGTCGAGTGCGCCGAGCGCGTCAAGGCTGCCGGTGCATCCTTCCTGCGCGGCGGCGCATTCAAGCCGCGTACCTCCCCGTACTCGTTCCAGGGTCTGGAGGCCGAGGGTCTCAAGCTGCTGCTCGAGGCAAAGCGTCAGACCGGTCTGCCGATCGTCACCGAGATCATGAGCGAAAAGCACCTCGATCTGTTCGCAGATGTAGATATCATCCAGCTTGGCGCCCGCAACATGCAGAACTTCATGCTGCTCAAGGAGCTGGGCCGCTCGAAAAAGCCGATCCTCCTCAAGCGCGGTCTGTCCGCCACCATGGAGGAGTTCCTCATGGCTGCCGAGTACATTTTCGCAGGCGGCAATACCAATGTTATCCTGTGCGAGCGCGGCATCCGTACCTTTGAGAAGCTGATCCGCAATAATCTGGATATCTCCGCTGTTCCGCTGGTTAAGATGTTCAGCCACCTGCCGATCATCATCGACCCGTCCCACGCAGCAGGCCGCCGTGATATGGTGCAGCCGCTGTCCCGCGCAGCCATCGCTGCCGGTGCTGACGGCCTGATCATCGAGGCGCATAACGACCCCGCGCACGCCCTCTGCGACGGTGCGCAGTCGCTCGACCTCAACCAGTTCGATACCGTCATGAAGGACATCAAGCGCCGCGCCGAGTTTGAAGGCCGCACCATGATGCCGTAAACGCAAATAAAAAGACCTCTCCTTACTTGGAGAGGTCTTTTTATTTGCAATGGAGAATTGAGAATGGAAAATTGAAAATTAAGGAACGGCGCGGAGCGCCGTATTTTAATTGTCGCGCTGTGCGCGGACACATTCATTCTCCATCTTCCATTCTCCATTTTCAATTACTGCGCCAGCTCCGTCAGAGCACCAAACGTATATCCTGCCTCCTCCCACTTCGTCAGCAGTTCATCGAGAATCCTCGCATTGGTCTCACTGGTGGAATGCAGCAGCACGATCGCCCCGTTATGAATTCTCGGCAGCAGCTTGGAGAATGCCTGCTCATCGGTCGGCTGGTTATCCGTATACCAGTCCACATACGCGAGCGACCAGAAAACCGTGGTATACCCCAGCTCCTGCGCCTGCCGGAGATTCTCCTCGCTGAACTTGCCCTGCGGCGGACGATAAAATTTCTGCATCGGCTGACCGGTCAGCGCGGTGTATTTCTCCTCGAGACCGTTCAGCTCTGCCGCAAACGCGCTCTTATCCGCAATGCCGGACATATCCGGATGGTGCAGCGTATGGTTGCCCACAATATGCCCTTCCGCAGCCATGCGCTTTACGAGATCCGGTGCGGTATCAATAAAGTTGCCCACCACGAAAAAGCAGGCAGGCGCGTTATGCTTTTTGAGCGCATCCAGAATAGCAGGCGTGCAGCCGTTCTCGTAACCCGCGTCGAACGTCAGGTAGATGGTCTTTTTGCTCGTATCACCGACGTAAAACGCGTTGTACTGCCGCAGTTCCTCGGCGGAGACATTGCCGACCGGCGGCTGTCCCTCGGTCTGGAACGATAATCCCCAGTCACTGACAGACGCAGGAACCGCCTGTTCGGCGGCTGTTGGCTCAGTATTTTCGCGCGGAAACAGAATGAAAACCGCAGTCAGAACCGCAAAAGCGCTAAGTCCCACACCGATTCGGCGCAGACCCGTGCGTGTGATCGTGATAAACATAGCAGTGCCCTCCCTTGCTCTACCCTATGCGGCTGCATGGGCAATATGCCGATTTTTCTCTGCCAATTTGCGTCAGGTTACAGGTAGACAACCCCTACCGATTTCCTGTACAATGGTAGTAACACCAACATGAGGGGGTTACGACATGAAAAAGATGAAACGATTTGCCTCTGCGGCACTGGCGGCACTGCTGCTGGCAGGCTCTGCACCGAGCGCGCTTGCGCTGGACACCACCCCGCCGATGTACGAGCAGTTCGGGTACGACAGCGCGGAGGATTTTACCCGCAGCTATCTCGGCAATTTCGTTCATTTTGATTACGATACTGCCAGCGATATGTTCCGCCGGTATGTACAGCAGCTGCACGCCGATCCATCGCTCGGATTTTCCTATTTCGGTCTGGAAGATATGGACACGCTGTACCGCTATATCGACTACGGCCAGTGGAAAGATATGGACGACTACTGTCGTCAGGCCGCAAGAGAAATGATACAGACCGCCGATTACCGGTCCGAGCAGCTTGCGGTGCAGCTGAACGGTCAGGCCGTCAAATTCCCGGACGCCCAGCCTGAGAAGGCCAACAACCGTACCATGGTTCCCTTCCGCGCGATTGCCGAGGCGCTCGGCGCTGAGGTAGACTACAACGCAGGCGCAATCACCGCTAAGAAAAACGGACAGACGCTTGCTTTCTCGCTCGGCGGCAACCAGCTAACCATAACCGATGACAGCACCGGCAAGGTTATCAAGACCACCGCTGTTGATTCCGCACCGTACAAGAAGATGGGCCGCACTTATGTTCCGGTACGTTTTTTCGCGGAAGGCTTCGGCCTTACCGTGCAGTGGGAGAACAGTGTGCAGACCGCTGTTTTGTATGACCGCGATGCACTGATTGCAGACATTGACAGTCATTTTACTGTGCTCAACCAGTGGCTCAAAGCACAGCCGTCCTACGGTCAGAATGCAAAGGCACTGAGCAGCACCATCAATGTTTCGACTGACTACACTCTGTATGATTCCATCGCAGGAGACAAGTCCTATCGCGCAAGTGCAAAAATCAACGCACTGACCGATGAAAATGCCGCAGAAGTCCATCTATCCGCTGATTTGAGCGATCTTCCCAGTGAATATTATCCGAATTATTCCTCTATCCCCTTTGTTACGGATGATTCGTTTGAGTGGTCCATCTTCCGCACACTGCGCAGTTCTGACAAGAGCACGCTCAAAAATCTGCAAGTTGATTTGTGCGGCAGTGACTCCGGTGCCGGCTGCTTTTACATGCGCAGTCCTGCCCTGTCGGAGATGTACCGCGGCACGGAAAAGGACCGTCCTGAAGAACGCACCGCCATGAAAAACGGTGCATGGGTCAATGTTGCAACGATGGACACCGTATTCGGCGCAACCGATTTTGTCGAACGCTGGTCCGAACTGGCACAGGGCAAGGTGAATACAGTCGGTGAATCCATCGTCATCAACAGCGAAAAAAACACCTATGGGTACGAATGGTCTAAACTCTTTGCCGATGCCTACGAGGAATGCCGCAACTGGGAAGCACTTGCAGGCGACAGTCTGTTCACGCGCAGCGGTTCGCGTTATACCGCCAATATTGATCTGCAGGATATGCTCGGCAGCGATCCTGATACTTCAACCAGCACAATAAAGTATACGCTGGATACGTCGAACGGTTCGATCTCCGGTTCTACATCGAGCAGCTATACCAACTGGTATACGCAGTCTATTACGACGATTGAATTCTCCGGCAAGCTGCGCAGTCTCAGCTTTATGCGCACCGAACAGGTCAAAAACAAGAGCAAGCTGGTGCGCAGAAGCACACTTACCGCGTCTCCGACAGATACCGCACCGACCGCTACTCCGCCCAAGGGCAGCAAAATCATTTTGTGGGATACGGAAAGCACCTATTATGATGAGGACGGTAACGAAATCACCGATATGTCTGATTTTCTTTCGACATTCCTATAAACATAAAAAGAGCAGATACTTTCGTATCTGCTCTTTTTTGTATTTTTTCGGGAACTTAACCGCGCAACTGAGCGCCGAACTCGGTCTCAAGCGCCGAGATAGCGGCACGCATTGCCTTGTCGCACTCCTCATCGGTGAGGGTACGGTCGGGTGCGCGCAGGGACAGCGAATAAGCCACGGACTTCTTGCCCTCCGGGATGCCCTTGCCCTTGTAAACGTCGAACAGCTTGACCGACTCGAGCAGCTTGCCTGCTGCCTTCTCAACAGTGGCCTGCATGGAGGCTGCCGGAACGGCATCGTCAACCAGAACCGCGATATCGCGGGTGGATGCCGGGAACTTGGGCAGCGGATGATACAGCTTCTCCGGGTCGATGGCGGCCAGAAGTGCGTCCATCTGCAGCTCGGCAGCGAGTACCTCGCCGGACAGACCGTAGCGTGCGGCAACGGTCGGATGAATGGTGCCGAATACGCCGATCTCCTTGCCGTCAATGAGCACCTTGGCACAGCGGCCCGGGTGGTAGGACAGGTTGGCCTTCTCGGGAGCAAAGGACGCGCCCTTGATGTTCAGCTCACGCAGCAGCGCCTCGATTACGCCCTTGAACTGGAAGAAGGACAGGCGGCCGTAGCTGCCGAGGGTCAGGATCTTCTCCTCGTGCGGCAGTACGTCCGGGTCAGCCTTGCCGTCCTTGACGGTCGGGGTGTAGATGGTGCCCAGCTCGTACAGCGAAGCGGTCGGGTTGCGATGCGCGTGGTTGTGCGCCAGATTATCCAGCATGGACGGCAGCACGGTGGTACGCATTACGCTGAAATCCTCGCCAAGCGGATTGAGGATGGTGGTGGAGATACGGCGCGGGTCGTTCTCGTCCCAGCCGATCATGTCGTAGAACTTCGGGGAGATGAACGAGTGGCTCATGGACTCGTCAAAGCCTGCCTCGCGGCAAACCAGAGCGGCAGCGCGCTCCGCCTGCTGAGACGGCGTGAACTCACCCTGTACCATCTCGCCTGCATACAGCGTGGTCGGAATCTTGTCGTAGCCGTACATGCGGGCAACCTCCTCGGCTACGTCGCACATACGGTTGATGTCGGTGCGGAAGAACGGCACAACGACCTCGTTGTTCTCAATCTTGAAGTCCAGCTTCTCGAGCAGCTTTACCTGCTCCTCAGCGGACAGCTCCAGACCGAGCAGGGCGTTCATCTTGTCCGGCTCGAACGGCAGACGCTTGTGGTTCGGGTCGGAGTTGTCAACGTCGATAATGCCGTCGATGACCTCGCCTGCGCCCAGCTGCTCCACCAGCTCGCACGCACGGTTGACCGCATCGAGGGTCATGCGCGGGTCAAGACCCTTTTCAAAGCGGCCGGAGGCCTCGGTACGCATGCCGAGCGCCTTTGCGGTGATACGAACGGTAGCGCCGTGGAAGTTTGCGGACTCGAAAACGACGGTCTTGGTGTCGTCCATAATCTCGGAGTTTGCGCCGCCCATAACGCCTGCAACAGCAACCGGCTTGTCGTTGTCACAGATGGCAAGCATCTTGTCGCTCAGGTCGTGATCTACGCCGTCCAGAGTCTGGATGGACTCACCGTTTCGGGCACGGCGGACAACAATGCGGCCGTCGGACAGGCACTTGTAGTCGAACGCATGCATCGGCTGGCCGTACTCGAGCATAACATAGTTGGTGATATCAACGATGTTGTTGATCGGACGAACGCCGCAGGCATGCAGGCGCTCGCGCATCCACGCCGGAGAGGGCTCGATCTTGATGTTCTTAACAATGCGGGCGGTGTAGCGCGGGCACAGGTCGGTATCCTTAACCTCAACCGACATATACTCGTTGATGTTACCGCCAACGCCCTTTACCTCCGGGGTCTTAACGCTGAACGGACGGTCGAAGGTAGCCGCAGTCTCGCGGGCCAGACCGATCACGCTCAGGCAGTCCGGACGGTTGGATGTGATCTCAAAATCGGAAACCCAGTCGTCCAGACCGAGTACCTTTTTGATGTCTTCGCCGACCGGCGTGCTGGCGGGCAGGAACAGGATGCCGTTCTCGCACGCATACGGTACGCAGCCGTGGGACAGACCCAGCTCCTGGAACGAGCACATCATGCCGTTGGACGGCACGCCGCGCAGCTTGCCCTTGGTGATCTTCACGCCGCCCGGCAGGGTGGACTTGTGCAGGCAGACCGGGCAGATCTCGCCAACGGACGCAGGCGTTACATTGGGTGCGCCGGTGACGATCTGCACCGGCTCCTCCTTGCCGACATCGAGCTGGCAGATCTTCAGATGGTCGGAATCCGGGTGATCGACAACCTCGAGGATCTTGCCGGTCACAACGTTGTCGATCTCCGCGCCGAGGTAGTAAACCTCCTCGACCTTGGAGCCGGACATAGTCAGCTTGGCATCATACTCCTTCGGGGTGATGCCGTTCATATCGGTATAATCCGAAAGCCAGGATAATGGCAGTTTCATTGATAGGAACACTCCTTTTGGTGTTATTGTTGTCCGTAGGGCGCGACGACTCGGCGCGCCGTATTTGCCGCCTGCATATACTTACGAGCGGCGCGCCGGGGTCGTCGCGCCCTACGATAATACGTATCGCTTGTAACATGCGGGAGAGTGCGGCGGGATGAGGTCATCCCGCCCTACGGGTGCAGGTTTAGAACTGGTGCAGGAATCGAACGTCGTTCTCATAGAACAGACGGATATCGTCGATCTTGAAGCGGCCCATAACCATACGCTCCAGACCGATGCCGAAGGCGTAGCCGGAGTATTCATTCGGGTCGATGCCGCTCATCTCAAGCACCTTGGGGTGAACCATGCCGCAGCCGAGGATCTCGATCCAGCCCTCGCCCTTGCAGAGCGGGCAGCCTTCACCGTGGCAGCGGTAGCACTGGATATCCATCTCCGCAGACGGCTCGGTGAACGGGAAGTGATGCGGACGGAAACGAACAACCGTGTCCTCGCCGTACAGCTTCTTTGCGAACAGCTCGAGAATGCCCTTCAGGTCGCTCATGCGGATGCCCTTATCGACAACCAGACCCTCGATCTGATGGAACAGCGGAGAGTGGGTTGCGTCAACGGCGTCCGAACGGTAAACACGGCCCGGCGCAATAATGCGGATCGGCGGCTTGCGCTTTTCCATCGTGCGGACCTGCATCGGAGAGGTCTGCGTGCGGAGCACAACGTTATCCGAAATATAGAAGGTATCCTGCGTGTCGCGTGCCGGATGATCCTTCGGAATGTTCAGAGCCTCAAAGTTGTAGTGGTCGAGCTCGACCTCCGGGCCTTCCGCGATGGAGAAGCCCAGACCGAGGAAAATCTCCTTGAACTCATCGAGCACGATGTTCAGCGGATGCTTTTTGCCGATGACAACGTCCTCACCCGGCAGGGTAACGTCGATGGTCTCAGCCTCCAGCTTCTTCTCGAGCGCAGCCTGCTCGATCAGCTTCTTCTGCTTTTCAATGATGGTTTCGATCTCCGCACGAACGTCGTTGATCAGCTGACCAACAACCGGACGCTCCTCTGCAGCAACGTCCTTCATGCCCTTGAGCAGCGCGGTCAACTCACCCTTTTTGCCGAGGAACTTAACGCGGGCCTCGTCCAGCGCGCGCGAATCCTTCGCGGCAGCGAGCTGCTCCTTCGCGGTCTGCAAAATGCCTTGCAGCTTTTCTTTCATACCAATTCTCCTTCTTTGGCTTGTATATAAGGGATGGTCTCTTATACCAATTAGTAGTTAGTAATTCCTAATGAAACAAAAAACGCCTTTCATCCCTCTAAAATTAGGGACGAAAGGCGTAAAACTTCCGTGGTACCACCCTGATTCCCGAAAAAAATCGGGCACTCATTGAACGCCGGTAACGGAGCGTTACTTCGCCGGCGCCTACTGCATCTATTCAGCACCGGTGCTCACAGGGGAACTTCGCGCCATACCTCGATAAACGGCTTGCAGCCATGGGACCGTTCTCTCTGAGAAAGAGGAACACAGCGTTACTTTTCCTGCTCATCGCATTGGAATATTCATAACAGAATTATTAAAACACATTTTGCAGGAAAATGCAAGAGGAAAACCGGATTTTTTCGTTAAAACAAAGATTTAACGTGATGTTTTCCTTTGTTTAGCGGTGCGCCGAGGTCGGCGCACCCTACGAGATAGATTGTACCAATTATTAAACCCGCAGGTGCCGTCCGTAACAACACACAAAAGCGTTGCGCGGCACTGTCATCCCCAGGGGACCCTCTCTTGTCCTCCGGGCAATTCACCTTGTGTCGCGCCTGCGGAGACCAAACCGCCTGTGTAGCAGTAAACTGTCTGGCACTGCGAATAGGTAGAGAAATGGGAGCACACTGTGCTCCCCTACGGTAGAAAAAATCCTCTATCGTTCCCTTTTTTCGCAGCGGTCACATATAGGAAATCTGCGCCAGACTCTCCAAGGGAAAGGGGAGATTCACAAGAGGGTGGAAACCGCAGGTGTCTACCCTCTTGTGCGCCCGCGCGGCGTCAGCGCACTCCCCGCTGAGGTGCAGCGAAAAACTCCCCGCCCGGAAAGGGCGAACACGCCTGCGGCAGTTCGCGTACCCCGCTCAGCCGGTGCTGAAAAAGGCTGCCGCCCGTTAGGGGCGAGGCCGCTTACGCAGTTCGCGTGCCCCGATCAGTCGGTGCAGAAATGGTCTCTGCCCACCGTTAGAGCATAAAAAAAGGAACCCTTACGGGTTCCTTTTTGAAATCGCTCTTCCTTACCAGGATGCCTTGCGGACACCCGGGATCTGGCCCTTGTAAGCCAGCTCGCGGAAGCAGATACGGCAGATACCGAAATCACGCAGGTAAGCGTGCGGACGGCCGCAAATCTTGCAGCGGTTGTAAGCTCGGCTGGAGAACTTCGGCTTAGCCTGCTGCTTGAGAACCATCGACTTCTTAGCCATTTAACTTCTCCTCCTTACTTCTCAAACGGAGCGCCCATCAGAGTAAGCAGCTCCTTTGCTTCTTCATCGGTATTTGCAGTGGTGCAGATAACGATGTTCATGCCGCGGATCTTGTCGATCTGATCATAGGAAATTTCCGGGAAGATCAGCTGCTCGTTCAGACCCAGAGCGTAGTTGCCACGGCCGTCAAATGCGTTGCCGTTGATGCCGCGGAAGTCGCGTACACGCGGCAGAGCTACGTTGAACAGACGATCCAGGAACTCCCACATGCGGTCACGGCGCAGGGTTACCTTAACGCCTACCGGCATGCCGTCACGCAGCTTGAAGTTTGCGATGGACTTCTTAGCGTGGGTGATGATCGGCTTCTGGCCGGAGATCAGGGTGATATCACGGACAATAGCCTCGATAACCTTGGAGTTACCGTTTGCTTCCTTACCGCAGCCGACGTTGATTACGATCTTGTCGAGCTTCGGGATCTGCATTGCGCTCTCGTACTGAAACTTCTTCATCAGAGCAGGCGCAACTTCCGCAGTATACTTTGCTTTCATATTCGGAACCATTTATTGCAACCTCCTCTTCTTAAAGCGTTTCGCCGCAGTGCTTGCACACCGTCAGCTTAGTGCCGTTCTCGGTGAACTTGTGCGCTACACGAGTCGGCTTGTCGCACTTCGGGCATACGCGCATTACCTTGCAGGCACGCAGCGCACCCTCGCGCTCGATGATGCCGCCGGTTTCACCCTGACGGCGGGGCTTGGTGTGGCACTTGATCATGTTCACACCTTCGATTACTACCATACCCTTCTTCGGGTTTACGGACAGGATCTTGCCGCGCTTGCCCTTTTCCTTGCCGGAAAGAACGACTGCGGTGTCGCCCGTCTTAACGTGCAAATTGTTCATTTGTTGGCGACCTCCTTACAGTACTTCCGGAGCAAGCGACAGGATCTTCATGTAATCCTTGTCACGCAGCTCACGAGCGACAGGCCCAAAGATACGGGTGCCGCGGGGGTTTTTGTCATCACGAATGATAACGCCAGCGTTCTCGTCAAAGCGGATATAGCTGCCGTCAGCGCGGCGCAGGCCCTTAACGGTGCGGACGATAACTGCCTTAACGACATCGCCCTTCTTTACGCCGCCGCCCGGGGTGCACTTGCGCACCGAGCAAACAACTACGTCACCGATGTTGCCGTACTTGCGTGCGGAGCCGCCGAGAACACGGATTACCTTCAGTTCCTTTGCGCCGCTGTTGTCAGCTGCACGCAGAAAGCTTTCCTGCTGAACCATGTGCTCTCCTCCTTACTTTGCCTTCTCGATGATCTCGACCAGGCGCCAGCGCTTGTCCTTGGACAGCGGACGGGTCTCCATCACCTTAACCTTATCACCGATGCCACACTCGTTGTTCTCGTCGTGTGCCTTCAGCTTATAGGTGTGCGGAATAACCTTCTTGTACAGAGGATGTGCTACACGATCCTCAATTGCTACGACAATGGTCTTATCCATCTTATCGGAAACGACCTTGCCTACTCGCGTTTTGCGTAATGCTCTTTCGCTCATAATATTCGTTTCCCTCCCTTATGCCTTCTCCGCGATCTGCTTCTCGCGGATAACGGTATTGATACGAGCAATGTCGTGCTTGACTTCATTGATCTTGTTGGTGTTGTCGAGCTGATTGGTAGCGAGCTGCAGACGGAGGTTGAAGAGGTCCTTCTTCAGCTCACCGAGCTTTGCAGACAGCTCCTCAGCCGTCAGTTCTCTGATCTCAGATGCCTTCATCATGCTTCACCGCCATTCTTCTCACGGGCAACGAACTTGGTCTTGCAGGGCAGCTTGTGGCTTGCCAGACGCAGTGCCTCACGAGCAACTTCCTCGGAAACGCCTGCGATCTCAAACAGTACACGGCCCGGCTTAACTACTGCAACCCAGTACTCGGGTGCGCCCTTACCGGAACCCATTCGAGCACCAGCCGGATGCTTGGTAACCGGCTTGTCGGGGAAAATCTTGATCCATACCTGACCGCCACGCTTGGTGTAACGGGTCATAGCGATACGGGCTGCCTCGATCTGATTCGAGGTGATCCAGCACGGCTCGGTAGCCTGGATACCGAACTCACCGTTCGATACGAAGTTACCGCGGGTAGCCTTGCCGGTCATACGGCCGCGATGAACGCGACGATACTTAACTCTCTTAGGGAGCAGCATTAACGGTTGCCTCCTTCCTGACGGGGAGCACGACGCTCACCACGGTTGAAGTCACGACGGCCGCGACGGTCACCGCGACGATCGCGGCGCTCGAATGCCGGCTTCGGAGCTTCAATGGAGCGACCCAGACGCGGACCGCCGTGGAGAACCTCACCCTTGTAGATCCATACCTTAACACCGATGCGGCCGTAGGTGGTCGCAGCTTCAGCAAAACCATAGTCGATGTCCGCACGCAGGGTCTGCAGCGGAATGGTGCCCTCGTGGTAATGCTCGGTGCGTGCGATTTCCGCGCCGCCCAGACGGCCGCCGCAGGAAACCTTGATGCCCTTGGCGCCCATGCGCATTGCACGGCCCATGGACTGCTTCATTGCACGGCGGAAACCGATGCGCTTCTCGAGCTGAGCTGCAATGTTCTCAGCAACCAGGGTAGCGTTGGTGTCCGGGTTCTTGATCTCGATGATGGAGCAGCGAACCTTCTTGCCGTACTTCTTGGTCAGCTCTTCTTCGAGCTTCTTGATGTCCTCGCCGCCGCGGCCGACAACCATGCCGGGACGTGCGCACTGGATCATGATCTTGATTTCGTCGTTCTTGCGCTCGATCTCGATCGCCGGAACGCCTGCGTCGTACAGACGCTTCTTCAGATCCTTACGGATCTCGTAGTCTTCCACGAGGAGGTCGCCGAACACATTGTCCTTAGCGAACCAACGGGAATCCCAATTCTTGATAACGCCGACACGGAGACCGTTCGGATTTACTTTCTGGCCCATTGATTACCCTCCCTTATTCTTTCTCGCCAAGAACCAGCGTGATGTGCGAGGTTCTCTTGAGGATTCTGAATGCACGGCCCTGTGCACGCGGCATAACGCGCTTCATGATCGGACCGGGACCGACGTGAACTTCCTTAACGTAAAGCTTGTCGGTGTTCATGCCGTGATTGTTCTCGGCATTGGCAACTGCGCTCTTGAGGAGCTTCTCCATCGGCTCGCATGCTGCCTTGGGGGTATTCATGATGATGGCCATAGCTTCGCCCGCATCCTTGCCGCGGATCAGATCGCAGATCAGCTTGATCTTTCGCGGGGTCATGCGTACGTTGCGTACAATAGCTCTTGCTTCCATGTTACTTTAACTCCTCCTTACTTGCCGTTATTGGAGGTCTTGCTGCCCGCGTGACCCTTGTAGGTACGGGTGGGAGCAAACTCGCCCAGCTTGTGACCAACCATGTCCTCGGTAACGTATACCGGAACGTGCTTGCGGCCGTCGTGTACTGCGATAGTATGACCGACGAACTCAGGGAAGATCGTGGAAGCGCGGGACCAGGTCTTGAGGACCTTCTTCTCGCCCTTTTCGTTCATTTCAACGACTCTTTTGATAAGCTCAGGAGCCACAAAAGGGCCTTTCTTAACACTTCTGCCCATATTAAGATAACTCCTTTCTTACTTGCCGTTGCGACGACGAGCGATCTGCTTGTCGGTGCGGTGGTTCTTCTTGCGGGTCTTGTAACCCATAGCCGGCTTGCCCCACGGGGTAACCGGAGACGGACGACCGATCGGGCTCTTGCCTTCGCCGCCGCCGTGCGGGTGATCACACGGGTTCATTACAGAACCACGAACGGTCGGGCGGATACCCAGATGACGGGTACGGCCAGCCTTACCCAGCTGTACGTTAGAATGATCAGAGTTACCAACAACGCCGATGGTAGCCTTGCAGTCCAGACGGACGTAACGCAGCTCACCGGAGGGCAGACGAACCATTGCCTTGCCGCCTTCCTTAGCCATCAGCTGAGCGCCGACGCCTGCGGAACGAACCAGCTGTGCGCCCTTGCCCGGGTACAGCTCGATGTTGTGGATCATGGTACCAACCGGAATGTTCTCAACCGGCAGGCAGTTGCCGGGCTTGATGTCGGCATCCTTGGAAGAAACGACCTTGTCGCCGATCTTCAGGCCCTCGGGAGCGAGGATATATGCCTTCTCGCCGTCCTCGTACTGAATGAGAGCGATGTTAGCGGAACGGTTCGGATCATACTCCAGGGTCTTAACCTCGGCGTAAACGTCGAGCTTCTGACGCTTGAAGTCAATGATACGGTACTTCTTCTTGTTGCCGCCGCCGATGTGGCGAACGGTGATGCGGCCGTAGCTGTTGCGGCCAGCGGTCTTCTTGACCTTTTCGAGAAGGCTCTTCTCGGGCTTCACCTTAGACAGACCCTTGTAGGAAAGCACAGTCATATTTCTGCGCGAGGGCGTCGTCGGGTTGAAAGTCTTGATAGCCATTTGGAATTTCAACTCCTTGATACGTTATTATCGGGGTGGCTTCCCCATACAATTACTTCGTTTGAAAACACGTTTTCAGACGAGAGAGGTTCCACCGCGCACAGCGCGGATGAAACCAAGGCTGCGAAAAGTTCCGACCAACGAAACTTTTCTTCGCTCTTGTATAAAAACCGTGATACATGCTCCCGGTTTTTATGAATCTGCAAGCAGATTCTATTGAAAACCCGCTTCGCGGGAACACTCAGGCTCGCCTTAGCAGCCGAAGTGGTTTTTACATCATGTTCTCGAAGATCTCGATCTTCTTGGAGTCAGCGGTCAGGGTTACGATCGCCTTCTTGATGTCGGAACGCTTGCCAACGTGAACGCCCATGCGCTTCCACTTGCCCGGCAGCTTGATGGTGTTAACCTTGGCAACCTTAACGCCGAAGATCTCCTCTACAGCCTTCTTGATCTCTACCTTGCCGGCATCGATCGCTACTTCGAAGGTGTACTTGTTGTCCTGTGCGCCCATCATGGAACGCTCGGTGATGATCGGCTTCTTGATAATGTCGTATGCGTACTTCATTATGCGTATACCTCCTGCAGCTTCTCAACTGCTGCCTTGTCGATGATGAACTTGTCAGCATTGAGGATGTCGTATACATTGAGGGTAGACGCGATCGTGGTGCGTACGCCCGGGATGTTTGCAGCGGACTTTACAACGTTCGTGCGAACTTCCGGAGTAACTACCAGGCTCTTGCCGGTTGCCTCAACTGCGTTCAGGAAACCAACGAAGGACTTGGTCTTGATCTCGCCCATATCCAGGCCATCGATTACGATGATCTCGCCTGCTGCTGCCTTTGCAGACAGAGCGGACAGCATAGCCAGACGCTTGGTCTTCTTGGTCAGGCTGTAGTTGTAGGAACGGGGCTTCGGGCCGAGGGCAATACCACCATGGGTCCACTGCGGAGAGCGGATAGAACCCTGACGAGCACGGCCGGTGCCCTTCTGGCGCCACGGCTTGATGCCGCCGCCACGAACCTCGGCGCGGGTCAGCGTGGACTGAGTGCCCTGACGCTGGTTAGCCAGATAATTCTTTACTGCAGCGTGTACAACGGTCATGTTCGGCTCGATACCGAAAACAGCCGCGTTCAACTCCATCTCGCCGGTCTTCTTACCGGTCATATCAAAAACTGCTACTGTAGGCATGATTTGCTCCTCCTTCCCTTACTTTCTTGCGGAAGCCTTCTGCGGGTTCTTGCTGATGCCAGCCTCGCCCTTGGCAACCTTGTTGTTCTTAACGGTGTTCTTCAGCACTACGATGCCGCCCTTCGGGCCCGGAACTGCGCCGCAAACGGCGATCAGGTTAAGCTCAGCGTCAACCTTTACAACGTCCAGGTTCTGAACAGTAACCTGCTCAGCGCCCATGTGACCCGGCATCATCTTGCCCTTCATGATCTTGGACGGATCAGAGCAAGCGCCCATAGAACCCGCATGGCGGTGTACAGGGCCGGTACCGTGGGTTTCCTTCAGGCGGGATGCGTTGAAGCGCTTGATTACGCCAGCGTAGCCCTTGCCCTTGGAAGTGCCGGTAACGTCAACATAATCGCCGGTAACGAACATGTCAGCCTTAACAACATCGCCGAGCTGGAACGGAGTGCAGTCCTCAAAACGGAACTCCTTCAGGTACTTCTTCAGGGAGTCGCCAGCCTTCTTCAGGTGACCCTTCTGGGGCTTGTTCAGGCGAGCTTCCTTAACATCCTCAAAACCGAACTGTACAGCATTGTAGCCGTCCTTCTCTTCGGTCTTGAGCTGAGTTACAACGCAAGGACCTGCTTCGATTACGGTGCAGGGGATAACCTTGCCGTCAGCATTGAAGATCTGGGTCATACCGACCTTCTTGCCGATGATTGCTTTGTTCAGCATTTGTTTTTCCTCCTCAAAGGTTATTGGTTGACGGCATTTGACCGCCAACATGACCTCGCCGCGCGTGTCGCGGCAGGGCTTCAAACCGCCGGTGGGTTAATCCGGTCAGCTTGTTAACTTAAATTAGAGCTTAACCTCGAACTCGACGCCAGCCGGCAGGTCGAGAGTGGTCAGAGCCTCGATGGTAGCCTGATTCGGGTTGATGATGTCGATCAGGCGCTTGTGGGTGCGGCGCTCGAACTGCTCACGAGAATCCTTGTACTTGTGAACAGCACGCAGGATGGTAACGATCTGCTTCTCGGTCGGCAGCGGGATCGGGCCGGAAACCTTAGCGCCGTTGCGCTTAGCGGTCTCGATGATCTTCTCTGCGGACTGGTCGATCAGCTCGTGATCATACGCCTTCAGGCGAATGCGAATCTTCTGTGCGTTTGCCATTGTGGAATTTCCTCCTCGTATGTGTGCCATACATTAAATAATGTTTTGACTCGCTACGGAGAGAAACTGCAACTCCGCCGTGCGTATCACGCAACGGGCATGAAAATAACCGGGCGCACTGACTCCGCAGCGCAACAATCCGGTCACGATAAGAAACGTAAGTGGTTCAAACCATCGGCTTGACGGCGCACGCGCCGCGAGTCCCGAATTTACGCATGAACATTGCGTTTTTGCTGAATATCTGAATTCAGCTGATAGCAGTTATCTCAACCGCCCGATTGTCGGACCTACTCCACCGAAGTTACCTGCTCATAGCAGCAATCTCCGGTATCATCGCGTTTTAACTTGCTCTCGCAAGTTCTTATACATAGTACAATACTTTCGGAGAAAAGTCAAGTGTTTGCACAAAATTTTCAGCGATTTTTTGTTGAAATCGGAATTTTTCGCGTTATGCACAAAAACAGACCCGAAAACCCTCGTTTCAGGTCTGTTTTGCCCAATCTCAACCGGTAACAACCGCTAAGATCCACGAATCTGCATGGCTGTCGATCGTCAGATCGACCTTATCATAGGCAGTCACCGTGCAGCCCGCCCGTTCTACTATCTGCAGAGTCTTTTCGAGCGTTTCCATACTGTTGTCCAGCCGAAACCACGAAACGCCGTTCTCCTGCGCGAGCAGCTCACCATCAATATCCGGCAGGCTGCTGCCGCCGATGGCCACATAGCAGTACGCGGTGTGTGTGCCGTGCAGGCTTTGCGGGAGTGTGAGCACCGGACTGGTCTGCACCTGTACCGACTTCTCAATAATCGGCTCAGGCGCTGCGATCGACTGATCGTTGTCTGCATACTGCTCGGCATCAACGCCCGCATCGCTCTGCGCATTCGCCGCAGAGTCCTCGCCGGTGTCATTCTGTCCGCTGTATGCGCTGTCGTTCGCACTCTGCGAAGCCGTGCCGCTCTGCTGCACGCTTGCATTCGATGCTCCGCTGTCCGACGTATCGGTATTCCTCTGTACGGACTGCTCGATCTCATCCTGCATACCGCCGTCCGCCGTGCAGTCTCCTGCGTCCGCCGAAGCGGAATCCGCTGCCGCCGTGCTGCCGCTGCCTACCGTGCTGAACGCGGGCATCAGTCCGCCGCCGAGCACGACCAGCACGACAACCGCCGCAGCGGCCACCATCGTAAACGCCGGCAGACGGCGCATCGGCTTTTGCGGCGCAACCACCCGAACGGTTTCCTCCTGCCGCAGACGTTCCATAATGCTGTCATGCAGTCCGGCCGGCGGCTCGGTTTCGTCCACCGCCAGCATACTGTGCATCTGCTCCAGATCCTCTTTCAGCGCGGCGCACGATGGGCACTCTGCCAGATGCTCTTCCAGCTTTTGCTTTTCGGAATCGGTCAGGGTTCCGTCCACACTGTTTGAGCAAAGCTGTTCAAAATATTCCTCCTCATTCATGCTCCTCGCCTCCTTCCATATCTTTAGACGAAGGCAAATGAAAAAGGTTCCCTCGTTTGAGTAAAATTTTGCGTAAAGCGATGCGTGCGCGTGACAGCCGCGACTTTACCGTGCCTTCGCTGACCTCGAGTATCTCAGCGATCTCGGTGTAGCTCATGCCGGAAACGTCCCGCAGCAGGACGATTCTGCGGTGCTCGTCGCTTACTTCATCGAGCGCGGCGGCAAGCTCGCGTCCCAGCTCGCTGTTCTCCAGGTGTTCTTCGGGGGATGGAGCCGTATCCGGAAGCGGCAGTTCGCGTTCCTCGTCATCCTCGCCCTGCACGAGCGGCTGCGTCGGCGGCTGGCTCTGCTTATGCCGCGCGTAATCGACGCACTGGTTCATCGTGATGCGGAACAGCCAGGTCGCAAAGCCGCTGTCCCCGCGGAAGTCCTTCATCGAACGCCATGCCCGAAGGAAAACCTCCTGCGTGATATCTGCGGCATCCTCCGGCGAGCCGGACGAGCGCAGCGCGATGGCATACACGCGCTTTTCGTAGCGCGTCACCAACTCCTCAAAGGCGGAAAGCTCGCCGCGCCGCGCCTGCGCCACAATATGCTTGTCATCCACTGCGTCTCCCCTCTCTTTCTCTTACCTTATTATTATACATTCTCCTTCGCCGAAACGAAGGCTTTCAGTTCGTCTGCGATTTCATACAGGTCACTCAGCTTGGTGAGTGCGCAAATGCGGTTCTTGAACATCTTGACACCGCTTTCCCGCTTGAGATAGCAGTTAACGTGTCGGCGTGCCTCAAGCATGGCGATATGCTCGCCCTTCTGCTCGGCGGCAAGCTCAATCTGCCGCACGGCCGTGTCAATGCGCTCCGCGAACGGCGGCAGCGCCGGACAGATGCCGGTCTCGAGCAGTGCATTCGCCCGTTCGAACAGCCACGGATCACCGAGCGAACCTCGTCCGATCATCACGCCGTCCGCGCCGGTGTGCGCGAGAATGCGGACCGCGTCCTCGGGTTCGGCCACATCTCCGTTGGCGAACACCGGAATGGAAACCGCCTGCTTGACTTCACGAATCGCATCCCAGTCGGCGGTGCCGCTGTACTGCTGCGAGCGCGTGCGTCCGTGCAGCGTGATCGCTGCCGCGCCGGACTGCTCAGCCATTCTGGCAAATTCCACACAGTTGACGCTCTTTTCATCCCAGCCCTTGCGGAACTTGACTGTTACCGGTACATCGACCGCGTTTACGACCGCTGCAATCACCTTGGATGCCAGCTCCGGGTCCTTCATCAGCGCGGAGCCGTCACCGTTGTTTACAATCTTTGGCGCCGGACAGCCCATGTTGATGTCGATGATATCACAGCCGGATTTCTCCAGCGCCAGTTTCGCGCCTTCGGCCATCGTGTCCGGCTCGTGCCCGAAGATCTGGGCAGCCGCCGGATGCTCGTCCGCCCCCAGTTCAAGCAGACGCGGCGTTTTCTTATCCTGATAGCACAGCGCCTTTGCGGAGACCATTTCGGTCACGGTCAGCGCCGCGCCGTGCTCCCGGCAGATATGGCGGAATGCAAGATCGGTCACGCCTGCCATCGGTGCAAGCGCCAGTTTTCCGTTGATTGTTACGTTGCCGATCTGCATATCGTTCCTCCGTCTTATACGTTATATAACGGTGTATATTTTACCATAACACGACTGCAAATGCAACGTATAGAATGGATTCACCCATTTTCCGACCGAAGAACGCAAAAACAGGGTAAATCCGAGGATTTACCCTGTCGATATATTCGGTTACATGACCA
This sequence comes from Butyricicoccus sp. AF18-9LB, assembly GCF_027684505.1. Lineage (NCBI taxonomy): Bacteria > Bacillati > Bacillota > Clostridia > Eubacteriales > Butyricicoccaceae > Butyricicoccus > Butyricicoccus sp. AF18-9LB. The sequence continues at coordinate 97,922 of NZ_JAQCWA010000007.1, read as the reverse complement.
TGCTGAGGATCTTCTCGCTGAAGAAATAGCCGAACGAGATTAGTGCGGTATTCCACACGGCAATGCCTGCCGCAGACCAGCCGATGAACCACTTGACCGGCATGCGGAGCAGTCCGGCCGGAATGGAAACAATGGTGCGGATACACGGGATCACGCGGATGATCGCCAGTCCACGCCCATGCTGTGCGTCGATAAATTCGTGGCATTTACGCACGAGCGACTTAAATTTCTTGCTCCTGCCGAACAGCTTCTCCATCACCGGTTCGCCGCCCCAGTAGCACACGGCGTAGATGACCAGACTGCCGAGCACACCGGCGATCACGCTCAGAAAAACCGTCAGCGGCAGCGACAGCTCGCTCCGGGCAATCAGCACACCGACGCACGGCATGATAACGCCTGCCGGAAATCCGGGCAGGTTCATATATTCGCAGAAAACCACGGCACAGACCAGGATCAGTCCGTACTGGTTGAACAGCTGAAAAAAGGTTTCGGCCGTCATAATAGCCGCCTCCGTTTGATCTATAGTAGGCGAAAACCGAAATTTCCGTCTGTATACTATAGTATACCAACCAAAACCGGAGGGTACAAGAGAACGGCCGCTCATTTTATAATCTGTTTACAAAACGAGCGCTGTCATCGCCCATATAGTGCCGATGAGCAGTGCGCCTGTGCAGAATCCGGCCAGCAGAGAAAGACCGTCTGCCTTTCTTCTCGACCGCCGTCTGCGCGGCAGATAGCTGTTTGCGATGCGGCAGGCCTCGCGCACCATGTCGCCGCGCGGCGCATTGTAGTCCCGCACAAGGAAAATAGCCTGCTCGAACAATGCCGGCTGCTCCGGCTTGACGACAATGACGCGGCGGCTGACGCCTCGTACCATACAGATTCCTCCTCTCTTTGTTCCATCATTCCCCTCTTTCGTGATTTTATACCAGTCTCATTCCAGCTTTTCGATTTTCATGACCATTACCGTTCGGTCGTCATCATGTCCGCGGCCTTTCGCCTCGTTCACAAGCTGTGCCGCGATCTCCTTTGGGCTGTCGCCTGCATGCGCGATAAGCAGCTGCCGCACCCATTTATCGTCCGTGCCGTCGGTCACGCCGTCCGAGAGCAGAACCACAATGTCGCCGTCGTTCATCTGCAGCGGCACGGCGTCGCCAAGCTCGTCCTCCTCCGCCAGACCGATGGGCAGCGCCGTGCCCGGCAGGATAGTCCATCGACCGTTCAGCCGCATGTAGGTCGGTGCGGCGCCGCACTTGAGGTTTTCCGCGCGTCCGCTGAACAGGTCGAGCGTGAATGCGTCCAGTGTGGTGAAGCGCATGCCGTCCGACCGCAGGCGCAGCGCCGGAGAGACCGCGTGCAGCGCGTCTCCGACCGAAATGCCTGCACGCAGGAACCGCTCGAGCGAGGTGATGAGCATGCGGCTGTCCCGCGACGCGGCGGCACCCGAGCCCATGCCGTCCGACAGGAGCAGGCACGCCGTTCCTGTATCGGTGAGAAAGTAGCACGCGTTGTCGCCCGAGACCGACGTGCCCTCCTTCTGCTGACGGCCGATGCCGACCACCGCACGGTACGGCGCCCGCTCGTGCATCTCAACGTGGATGCCCTGGCTGCCCTTTTTCTTCTCCGGTGCGGTCAGCGTCACGCCCAGCAGCGCCGACAGACCGGCTGAAAAGCCGTCCCCCTGCTTCATGATGTCGTCAATGCCCTCGCCGTATAACTCAACGGTCAGCCTGCCCTGCGAATCCCGCACCGCGCACACCCGGTCGATCCATCCGAACGCTGCCGCATACCGGCGCACCTGCCGCTCCATCAGCGGCTGCGCCGTTTCATCCTGCGTGACCTCTGCGCCAAGCTGCCGAAGAATGTCCGTAATGCCTGCGTATTGCCTGGCAAGCAGGCTCTGGTTTTCCTCCTGCTGCCGCCGAAGGCTTTCGCGCTCGCGCAGCGCAAACAGCGCACTGTTGATGGCGCGCATCAGCTCGGGCAGACGCGCACACCGTGCCGCAAAATGATAGGGAAAATCGCTCATTTCCGCTCGTCCGCGCTGCAGCATCGGCTGGGTCACATCATTGAGAGCCGCCAGCGTGCTCACATAGTCCCGCTGCCAGCACTGCGTACACAGCATGCAGTCTTTGCAGACATGGTCGCTCGCGTAGTCGAATACTGCCCGAATGTTCCGGTCTCCGGCGGCTTTACCCTCGCTGACGCCGTGCAGCATAGCAAGGTACAGCTCGTAGAACGCCTGCGCCGCCTCGGTCGCACAGGTACCCGCCAGCCGCCGCACGCGCTGACTGGCGGCTTCGCCCATCAGAGTATCCGGCAGCAGGCTGCGCCGGATAGCCTCCCACACGAAGGGCGGCAGCGCCGCAAACATGAGGACCGCGCAGAACAGCTCTGTGAGCAGCGGGATGAACAGCGGATGCTCCACGCCGAGCATAGCCGCGCACAGTCCGCCGCCGAGCGCACAGACCGAAAACCAGCCGCGGCCGCTGTCGTGAAACAGTCCGGCAACGAGCGCACACAGACCGTAGCAGCAGGTGAACAAGGCTCCGTAGCCGATGTTGAGATCCATTGCTGCGCCGAACGCGACACCGGCTGCCGCGCCCGCCGCCGGTCCGCCGAGATACGCCGCCGCCAGCACGAGCAGCAGCGCCCCCGCTCTCGCGGGAGCGAACACACCGAACAGATTGATACCCGAAAGCGATAAAAGCACGGTCGCAGTCAGCACCAAAAGCGTTACCGGTCTGCGCCAGTCATTTTCGTCGCGCGGCGGTGCGAAGGCCGCGCCGTACATCCAGCACACGCCGAACGTGATGCCCTGCACGAGCAGGAATGTCAGCACCGCCGGTGCGGTCAGCTCTGCACCGAGCGGCAGGAACACGAATGTACACGCCGCGCTTGCAAACGTCGCCACACAGGGCGCAAACCACCGCTCGGACATCACCCGCAGACCGGCGCACACGCTCATCACGCACAGCACCAGCAGCGCTGCCGCGGCGTAAATGCCGCCGTGGAATCCATCGCCGCGCAGCATAACGCCGCACACCAGACCGCCGAGCGCGGAAAGTCCCGCTCCTCGAGCCATCAAGGCCGCCGCCATCGCCAGTCCGAACGGCATGTACCCGCCGAGGATGGTTCCCTGTGCCAGCACCGCACACAGCACGAATCGCTGTGCGCCTGTGATGAGCGTCCGCAGATGCTCCTGTTTCCATAATCCAGCAGCCCATGCTGCCGCATGCCCAATCCGCACCGGTATCGACGCGGACCGCCTTGCCCTTTGTTTATCCATTTCGTTACGCCTCCCTTGCTGTTTTCCCAGTATATCCCAACGCAGGCGTGCCGCTTGGCGGGAAATAACAGCGGAAATTGCGTTTTGAAAAAAATTAAGCGCATATTCCAACTTTCGAGCGCGTAAAACGACGGCAAAGTGCGGCAAGCGGCTCTTTTGCCGCAGAAGCCCGACCGATAGACCGCCGCCGGCGGTTTTTCTGTTTCTGCGCACAAAAAAGAACCCGAAATCTTCGTTTCGGGTTCTGATTCTGCAGGTTTCGAGCAGAAAGCACTTATTCTAATTCAAACGCTCCGGTATAGAGCTGATAATACTTGCCGTGCTCCGCAATCAGCTGCTCATGATTGCCGCGCTCGATGATATGACCGAGCTGCAGCACCATAATAACGTCTGCGTTTTGAATCGTGGACAGGCGGTGCGCGATAACGAACACCGTACGTCCGTACATGAGGCTGTCCATGCCGGCCTGCACGATGGACTCCGTGCGGGTATCAATCGAGCTGGTCGCCTCATCGAGGATCATAACCGGCGGATCGGCAACAGCCGCACGCGCGATGGAAAGCAGCTGACACTGGCCCTGCGACAGACTGCCGCCGTCACCGTCGATGACAGTATCATAGCCGTCCGGCAGTCGGCGGATGAAGTCGTCCGCGTTGGCCAGCTGCGCCGCTGCCTCGACCTCCTCGTCGGTCGCATCCAGGCGGCCGTAGCGGATATTATCGCGAATGGTGCCGGTAAACAGGTTGGTATCCTGCAGCACGATGCCGAGCGAGCGGCGGAGATCGGCCTTTTTGATCTTATTGATGTTGATGCCGTCGTAGCGGATCTTGCCGTCCGCAAGGTCGTAGAAACGGTTGATCAGGTTGGTAATGGTCGTCTTGCCCGCACCGGTTGCGCCGACGAACGCGACCTTCTGACCGGGTTCGGCGTACAGTGTGATGTCGTGCAGGACGATCTTATCCGGATTATAGCCGAAATCCACATCAAAGAAGCGGACATCGCCGCGGACCTGTGTATAGGTGGTGGTGCCGTCCTCGTGCGGATGCTTCCACGCCCAGATGTTGGTCTTTTCCGGGGTTTCAACGAGTTCGCCGTTCTTGTCGTACTTGGCGTTGACGAGAGTAACGTAGCCGTTGTCTACCTCAGGCTCCTCGTCCATCAGCTCAAAGATACGCTCAGCACCGGCGAGCGCCATAACAATGGAGTTGAACTGCTGCGAGATCTGCGTTACCGGCTGGGTGAACGACTTGGTCAGCTGCAGGAAGGACGCTATAACGCCGATGGTGATGCTGTTTCCGACCACGCCGGACAGCGCCAGCGCGCCGCCGACGACCGCGACCAGAACGTATAGCAGGTTGCCGATGTTCATCATGATCGGCATGAGGATGTTTGCGAAGGTATTCGCGCTTGCAGCGTTCTCGCGCAGCTCATCGTTGAGCGCATCGAACTGCTCCTTGCACTTTTCCTCGTGGCAGAACACCTTGATGACCTTCTGACCGTTGATCATTTCCTCGATATAGCCGTTGACCCTGCCGAGCGACTTCTGCTGCTCGAGGAAGTACTTCGCGGACTGACCGCCCAGTTTCTTTACCACCTTGAGCATGACGCACACGCCGAGCAGTACGAACAGCGTCAGCCATACATTCGTCACCAGCATGCCGATGAACACCGAGATAATGGTCATCGCTGAGGAAAACATCTGCGGCACGGACTGGCTGAGCATCTGCTGCAGCGTATCGGTATCGTTGGTGAAATGGCTCATCAGATCGCCGTGGGTATGCGTATCGAAGTAGCGAATCGGCAGCTTCTGCATGTGCGCGAACATCTCGTCACGCACCTTTTTGAGCACACCCTGCGAAATGCTGACCATCAGCCAGTTGTAGACAAACGTAGTCGCAATGCCGATGAGATAGATCACCGCCATGCTTATCAGCGCATGCAGCAGGCCGGTAAACACCGGAGCTGCCTGCAGCAGCAGCGGAGAAATATAGTCGTCGATCAGGCTTTTGAGGAACATGGAGCCGGCCACGTTTGCCACAGCCGACAGCAGAATGCAGATGAGTACAACCACAAACTGTACGCCGTAGCCCTTCTGAATATATTTCATAAGACGTCCGAGCGTCTTTTTCGGATTTTTGCTGCGCTTTCCGCCCCTCATGCCTCTGCGGCCGCCGGGTCCGCGCATCTGAGGTCCTGCCATTATTCCTCACCGCCCTTTCTGTTCTGCTGGTTGTAGATTTCCTGATAGATCGTGTTGGCTGCGAGCAGCTCATCGTGCGTGCCGACAGCCTGCACGGTGCCGCCGTCGAGAATGACGATCTGATCCGCATCCTGCACAGAGGAAACGCGCTGTGCAATGATAATCTTGGTCGTGTCCGGGATCTCCTCCGCGAATGCCTTGCGAATGAGCGCATCCGTCTTGGTATCGACCGCACTGGTCGAGTCATCAAGAATGAGGATCTTCGGCTTTTTCAGCAGCGCACGCGCAATGCACAGGCGCTGCTTCTGACCGCCGGAGACATTTGAGCCGCCCTGCTCAATGTGGGTGTCATACTTATCCGGCATCTGCTGGATGAATTCATCCGCCTGTGCCAGACGGCATACGCGCTCGAGCTCCTCATCCGAGGCGTTTTCGTCACCCCAGCGAAGGTTTTCCTTGATCGTGCCGGAGAACAGCACGTTCTTCTGGAGCACCATGGCAACCTGATCGCGCAGCGCCTCGATATCGTAATCGCGGACATCCACGCCGCCAACCTTGACTGTGCCGTGCGTGGTATCGTACAGGCGCGGAATCAGCTGCACGAGCGTAGACTTCGCAGAACCGGTGCCGCCGAGAATGCCGACGGTCTGACCGGCCTTGATATGCAGGCTGACGTTTTTGAGCGCCAGCTTGCGCTCATCGCCCTTGTAGCTGAAGGAAACGTCGTCGAACTCGATCGCGCCGTCCTTGACCTCGTGAATCGGGTTTGCAGGATTGTGCAGGTCGGGCTGCTCATCGAGGATTTCGGCAACACGCTCTGCGCTCGCCTTGGCCATGGTGATCATAACGAAAACCATCGCTACCATCATCAGGCTCATCAGGATCTGCATCGCGTAGGAGAACATGCTGGTCAGCTCGCCGGTGGTCATCGAGCCGCCGACGATCAGACGCGCGCCGAACCACGAAATCAGCAGCATGCACGCGTACATGCAGAACTGCATCAGCGGCATAACGCCTGCCATGGTCTTCTGCGCCTTGGAGAACGTGCGGTACAGCATACCGGAAACGCCCTCAAACTTTTCGGTCTCGTGATCCTCACGAACATAGGTCTTAACAACGCGGATACCGCGCACATTTTCCTGTACGACCGTGTTCATGCGGTCGTAGATTTTGAATGCGCGCTCAAAGACCGGGCCGACGACCTTCATCAGGATGCCCATACCGATCGCCAGAATCGGCAGCACCGCGAGGAATACGAGCGCCATCCTGCTGTTGATCTTCATCGCCATGAACAGCGCAAAGACCAGCATGACCGGGCAGCGCACCGCGATGCGCGTGCACATCTGAAAGGCGTTCTGCACGTTGGTAACATCGGTGGTCAGACGGGTGACGATCGAACCGGTGGAGAACTTATCAATGTTGGAAAACGAGAAATTCTGCACATTGTAGTACATATCGTGACGCAGATTGCGGGCAAAGCCGGTTGAGGCTCTTGCCGCAAAGGTGCCGGCCGCCGCGCCGAACACCAGCGCGAGCATGGCGCACAGCACAAGGATGATGCCGTATTTCCAAATGGCGGCCATATCCTGCCCGTCAATGCCCTTGTCGATCAGCAGCGCCATAACCATCGGAATGATGACCTCCATCACGACCTCAAGCACAACGAAAAACGGCGTGAGCAATGCGTCCTTTTTGAACTCACGCACACTTTTCAGCAGTCGTTTTATCATTATTTCTGTCCCTCCCTGCACATATTGCATTGGTACTGCTCCAGATTGGAGCGGATTTTCTCACAGACCGCAAACCAGCCCTTCAGCTCGTCCTCGGTGATGCCCTGCCGCAGAAGCTGTTCCATTTGCTCCATGCGCTCGCCAATGCGCTTATCCATTGCACGCGCCTGCTCGGTCAGCACCAGACGTTTCAGGCGGCCGTCATGCTCCACCGGCTCACGGCGGATAATGCCGTGCTGCTCCATCAGCTGCAGTATGCCCGTTGCGGTCGAGCGGCGCATCTGGAACACGCTTTCCAGATCCTTCTGGAATATATCGCCCTGTTTTTCGTGTATGATCAGGTGATGGACGATCATCGCCTGCATGCCGGTCACATTCGCTGCATTCGCAGTCTTTTCGGTCATACACGCCATCTGCCGCCGAAGCAGATTATGCAGCATGCCGATTTCTGCACCGATGCGGTCGTTCGAGTGACCGCAGCATTCATTATGGTCACAGCAATTCATTGTTAGCCTCCTTACTGTTAGCTTGCTAACATATTATACACCGTCACTCGGCAATGTCAACGGGTTTCACGAAATGTTCACATTTCGGGGAGTGGTCGCTTACGAAGCGAGAGGAATCTCACCTGCCCGGCGGGGGGCGCCGTACCCACGGCGGGGGCAAGAGGGTAGACACCAATGGTTTCTACCCTCTTAACTCCCACTTCCTTTTGTTTCTTAACCTGACGCATACCAGAGACCGGCGACCGCTTCGAAAAATATGAGAACGGCAGTCGGATTACTCTGCCGTAGGGGCGCACAGTGTGCGCCCATTTCTCGACATATTCGCAGTTCACAGATAACGTACTGCTACACATGCGGCCTGCTCTCCGCAGGCGCGACATACCTGTGTCGCGCAACTCATTAGCTTGGCGACTACCGATGGCACCTTCGAGTTTCATCTGATATGCACGTTATACCGTAGGGTGCGGCAAGGTGAATTGCCCGAAGGGCAAGAGAGGGTACCCTAGGGTACGACTCGGCGCACCGCTGTAAATTCATTGGCAGACGTGTAATCGTAGGGGCGCACAATGTGCGCCCGCGCCATCGTCAAATGGGCGTGTCCGTTCTTTGACCAGGTTTCGGTTGTGCCGTGGGAGCACACTGTGCTCCCCTACGGTATGGTTTGTGCAAATCGTTTGGTACGGTGCGCCGAGGTCGTCGCACCCTACGATATATCACGTTATGATGATGTTACCGCACCAATAAAAAAAAATGGAGAAATGAAACCCGTCCGGTTCATTCTCCATTTTCAATTTTCTATTATTTCGCCTGATATGCCGGTTTGAGAAACATTTCTTCAAGATACTGCTTGCCGGTTTCGGTTCGGAACACGCGGTCTTTCGCGTTTTTACACTGCTCTGCCGTCATACCGTCCTCGTAGGCGTTGACAAGGAAATCCGCTTCAAGCAGAATACGGAAATCTTTTTCCTCTCCGGCGGTATAGGTATGGTGATGCGCGATGAGCCACTGCACGCGCTCGCTCTCCCGCTCATCTGCGCCGCACTGCTGCAGCATGGGAGCCGCGACCGCCGGACCTTCCATCTCCTGCCAGTGTCCGCCGCTCGAGCCGTGCTTCCGTTCGGCTTCGTGGATGCCGATATCATGCAGAACGGCTGCAGCTTCAAGTACATTCTGCTTGTGCTCATCCAGACCTTCCCTGCGCCCGAGCAGGCGGCTGTACGCGTATACCTTTATAAAGTGCTGAATCCGTTTTGCGTCGCCTGCGTCATACGCGATGGCGAGCGCGGTCAGCTTTTCGATGTCGATCATGCGTGTCACTCCTTTGGCGCAAGCATAGCACCGCACGACCGAATTTGTCAAGTCAGGGTAATACCACATAATTGAACAAGAGCGATTTACGAGTAAATTTTGCGGTCTGACTAGGCGTGATTTTGCGGTAATACTTTGTGTATTACCGTGAAAGCACAACGACGTCAGAGCACAAAATTTCCGTAAAGCGCCGCAGTTTAATTGTGCGGTGTTACCCTAATCCTGTCCAGCCGTATTTCGCCATATCCACGCGGCCATCCTCGGTGAACTCGATGCCGTCCGCTTCGAGCAGTGCGCGCTGAATATCCGCGCCGCCGAACGCAAACGCCGGTGACGTTCGTCCGTCTTTCGTTACCACGCGGTAGCACGGAATCCCCTCCGGATCGGGATTGACATGCAGCGCATAGCCGACGACGCGCGCCCATCTCGGATTGCCCGCGAGCAGCGCGACCTGCCCATAGCTGGCCACCGTTCCGCGCGGAATTTTCTTCACCACTGCATATATACGGTCAAAGCTGTTTGCCATGGCTGTTTCCTCCTTCTTTTACTTTATTATATCAAGTCAGATTGCCGATATCCATAGGTTTTTCAGCCTAAAAAACTGTATAATTTTATCACGCTAAAGTATTGCATATACAAAAAAATTGCTATATAATAAAACCGTCACCAAATATAAGAGCATTCCACTCGGATTACTTACGAAAGTTAAGCGAGTGGTATAGAATGTAAGGAGGACAATAAAAATGGCACTTACCAATTCTTATCTGCAGGGCGTGTACGAAACCGTACAGAAGCGCAACCCGAATGAGCCGGAGTTCCAGCAGGCAGTTTACGAGGTTCTTGAGAGCCTTGAGCCGGTTGTTGAAGCTCGTCCGGAGCTTGAGAAGAACGGCATCATGGAGCGCATCGTAGAGCCGGAGCGCATGTTCATGTTCCGTGTACCGTGGGTTGACGATCAGGGCAAGGTTCAGGTTAACCGCGGCTTCCGTGTACAGTTCAACTCCGCAATCGGCCCCTACAAGGGCGGTCTGCGTCTGCACCCCTCTGTTAACGCATCCGTTATCAAGTTTCTCGGCTTTGAGCAGTGCTTCAAGAACAGCCTGACCACTCTGCCGATGGGCGGCGGCAAGGGCGGCTCCGACTTCGACCCGAAGGGCAAGTCCGATGCTGAGATCATGCGTTTCTGCCAGTCCTTCATGACCGAGCTGTGCAAGCACATCGGTCAGTTCACCGACGTTCCGGCAGGCGATATCGGTGTTGGCGGCCGTGAGATCGGCTTTATGTTCGGCCAGTACAAGCGTCTGCGCAACGAGTACACCGGCGTTCTGACCGGTAAGGGTCTGTCCTACGGCGGTTCTCTGGCACGCACGCAGGCAACCGGCTACGGCCTGTGCTACTACATGAAGGAAATGCTCGCATACAAGGGCACTTCGTTCGAGGGCAAGACCGTTGCAATCTCCGGTTCCGGCAACGTAGCGATCTATGCCTGCGAGAAGGCTACCCAGCTGGGCGCTAAGGTTGTTACCATGTCCGACTCCAACGGCTTCATCTACGATCCGAACGGCATCGACCTGGATGTTGTTAAGGACATCAAGGAAGTTAAGCGCGGCCGCATCAAGGAGTATGCTGAGCGCGTTGCAGGCAGCACCTACACCGAGGGTCAGCGTCCGTGGGGCGTAAAGTGCGACATCGCTCTGCCGTGCGCAACCCAGAACGAGCTGAACGAGGAGAACGCCAAGGCTCTGATCGCCAACGGCTGCAAGTTTGTAGCTGAGGGCGCTAACATGCCGTCCACCCCGGAGGCTGTTGCAGCATTCCAGGCAGCCGGCGTATTCTTCGGCCCGGCAAAGGCTGCTAACGCAGGCGGCGTAGCTACCTCCGGTCTGGAAATGAGCCAGAACTCCCTGCGTCTGTCCTGGACCTTCGAGGAAGTTGACCAGCGTCTGCACGACATCATGGTTAACATCTTCCACACCTGCATCACTGCAGCTGAGAAGTACGGCCACAAGGACAACCTTGTTATGGGCGCTAACATCGGCGGCTTCGAGAAGATCGCTGACGCTATGCTCGCTCAGGGCGTATGCTGATTTTCGATTGAAAGGGCTACGCCCTTTCAATCGAGGGACGCCCTTGACAGGCGCTGCCTGTAAGGGCTACCGCAATAAAAGAGCACCGGAATTTCGATTCCGGTGCTCTTTTATTGTTTGCTAAAAATGACCCGGCAAAGCTGGGCCATTTTTGTCGCGCTGAAAGCGCTCCATTTGATGCGCTCTGCGGCATGATAGGTTATCTGGGTGCTGAAATCCCCGTCGGGGATTTTATGGGTTGGCGTGAACGCTGTTGCCCGCGAAGGACTCACCGCCAACAGGCGGCTGTCCTATAGGTGCGGTTTGCGGGGCATACCGCGTATTTTACCGCGAACTGCGTTCGCGGGTGCGGGACCCGGCGGCACAGCCGCCTGTGTCCCGTATTTCGCGCGTCAGCGCGCTTCAAATAGAATTTGCTATGCAAATTCATAGCCCGTAGGCCTCTATCCTTAAAAAGATTTAATGAGAGCAAACCGGGAGCATGTATCTCGGTTTTTATACTTCTGGAGGGAGAAAGTTTCGACCACCAGGAGGAACTTTCGGACGACTTTGGAACGGCCCACGGTCCGTTCCCCCTTGTCGGCGAAACTGTAGTTTCACGACAGGCATTTTATGCGTTTTCCGAGAAATCCGCAAGACGCAGGTTCTCGTTATGGTCGGTTGCGTAGGTGATATTCCACGGCGAGGTGAACAGCAGCAGGCTGTTGCCCTTGAGATCCTCGACGATCTTGGTATCGCTCGTGAGCTGGAGCTTCTTAATATCGAAGTCCTCCTCATCATTCTCAACCCAGCGAACGTGCTCATACGGCAGGTTCTCGCGGATGATCTCGACGTTATACTCGTTCTTCAATCGGTACTCGAGCACCTCAAACTGCAGCACGCCGACAACGCCGACGATAACCGATTCCATACCGGCATTCGGCTCGCGGAAGATCTGGATAGCGCCCTCCTGTGCGATCTGCTCGACGCCCTTGACGAACTGCTTGCGCTTGAGCGTATCCTTCTGGCGAACAACGGCAAACAGCTCGGGTGCAAACGTCGGAATGCCGGAGAACACGCACTTATGCTTGGGATCGCACACGGTATCACCGATGGAGAACACACCCGGATCGAAAATACCGATAATATCGCCCGCATACGCCTCATCGACAATGGAGCGGTCCTGTGCCATCAGCTGCTGCGGTGCGGCAAGCACCATCTTCTTGCCGGACTGAACGTGCAGCACGTCCTGACCGCGCTCAAACTTGCCGGAGCAGATACGCATGAACGCAACACGGTCGCGGTGCGCCTTGTTCATGTTCGCCTGAATCTTGAATACAAACGCGGAGAAATGCGGATCGAACGGGTCGATCACGCCGATGTCAGCGGTACGCGCGGTCGGCGGAGGCGTCATCTGCAGGAACTTCTTCAGGAACGGCTCAACACCGAAGTTAGTCAGCGCGGAACCGAAAAATACCGGCGACAGCCTGCCCTCGTGCACTGCCTTGAGATCGAACTCATCGCCTGCACCGGAGAGCAGCTCCACATCGTCGATCAGCGTCTGGTACTGATCCTCGGGCAGCATACCCTCGAGGATCGGATCGTCGATCGACAGTCGCTGTGCCTTGACCTCGTGGCGGAAATCCGCGCCCTCAAACGCGATAACCTCATCGTCCATGCGGTCGTACACGCCCTTGAAGCGCTTGCCCGAGCCGATCGGCCAGTTTACCGCGTAGGTGCCGATACCCAGCTCGTTCTCGATGTCCTCGAGCAGCTCGTACGGGTCGCGTGCCTCACGGTCCATCTTGTTGATAAAGGTGAAGATGGGCACGCCGCGCATCGCGCAGACCTTGAACAGCTTGCGGGTCTGTGCCTCGACGCCCTTGGAGGCGTCAATGACCATCACCGCAGAGTCAGCCGCCATCAGCGTGCGGTAGGTGTCCTCCGAGAAGTCCTGATGGCCCGGGGTATCCAGAATATTGATGCACTTGCCCTCATAGCGGAACTGCAGCACCGAGGACGTTACCGAAATACCGCGCTGCTTCTCGATCTCCATCCAGTCGGAAACCGCATGACGGCTGTTTTTCTTGCCCTTGACCATGCCGGCCTCCTGAATGGCTCCGCCGTAGAGCAAAAACTTCTCCGTAATGGTGGTTTTACCGGCGTCAGGGTGCGAAATGATTGCAAATGTGCGCCGATTTTCAATTTCTTTTTTCAGGTCTGCCACAGACTTTTTCCTCCCGATCTATCAAAATCTAATATTGTTGTAGAATGTACACAGAATGTTCACAATTCACCAGTATTATAAATGACGTGGAAAGCGTAAGATCCCCCCACATGTTCTTGCTTTCTACTCTCTATCCTACCTTTTATTGCGGGAGCAGCCGGACGAAAGTTCGGCTGTTCCTGTTTTTTTACCTTTTTCAAAGGTAGAACGAAAGCGCGGCACCCGCCGCATCGGGGCAAGAGGGTAGACACCTACGGTTTCTACCCTCTTAACTCCCGTTTCCCTTAACTTGTTAGTCCGGCGCAGCTTTCCTATCTGTGACCGCTCCGAAAAAGGGGAACGACAGTCGGTCTACCGCAGCGTGTCTTTCTCCGCCTATTCGCAGTTCACAGACAACTTACTGCTACACATATCGGAAAGTCTACGCAGAGGGCGGCACAGCTATGCCGCCCAAAGGTTAAACTTAACCATTGCGTGCGGCACGCGCTGTCAGACGCAGAAGAGACCCTCGTCAACGTGTAAGGGTG